>NZ_JALBGZ010000034.1:0-22338 GCF_023006515.1 Bradyrhizobium sp. PRIMUS42 | reverse complement strand
ATGATCACCGCGGGGGCCGACGCTCGGCTTGCGGTCTGGACGGCAGGCCGCCAGCAGCCCGATCAAGTCCTGGAAGGACATAGCGGTCCGGTCGTGGCACTCGCCGTGGCGCCGGACGGATCGACGCTCGCCTCGGCGTCGTGGGACCACAGCGTGCGGCTCTGGTCCCTGGCCGATGGTGCGTCCCGCGTGTTTCAAGGCCACACGCAGAATGTGAACGGTGTGGCCTTCGCTCCGGACGGCATGTCCCTCGTGAGCGTCGGCTACGATCGTGCTTTGTGTATCTGGCGCTTGCCGGAAGGCCGACCTGAAACGGTGGAACTGCCGGCGCCATTGAACGCGGTCGCCATCGCGCCCGATGGCGAGATCGTCGCGGCAGGGGCGGACGGCAAGCTGCGCATGCTGACGACGGACGGAAAGCCGGTCGGCGAGGTGGCCGCAGGCTCGGCACCGATCGTCGGCTTGGCGCTTTCAGACGATGGGACGCTGATCGCCGCCGCAGGCATCGGCGGCACGGTTGCCATTGTGGAGCGTAAGTCCCGGAGTGTGTTGAGGACACTCGTGGGGCCCAGCTTCCCGGTCTGGTCTGTCGTCTTCCTACATGATGCAGCAACGATCGTGACCGGAGGTGCGGACGGAAAGATCCGGCGTTGGAATCTGCAGAGCGGTGAGCCGGTCGGTTCAAACCTGCTCGGGACATCTTCGGGTCCGCTGGCCGCCTATGCGGGCGATCATGGCGCCGAAATCTTTCGCGCCTGCGTTGCCTGTCACACGCTGTCGGCCAAGGAGGCGCAACGTGCGGGGCCGACGCTTGCCGGATTGTTCGGCCGGAAAATCGCCTCGCTCCCCGGCTATCGGTTTTCCGAGGCGCTCAAGACGATGGATATCGTCTGGACCCCCGAGACCGTCGCAAAGCTGTTTGAAGTCGGGCCCAACGCCTACACGCCGGGAACGAAGATGCCGGAGCAGCGCATCGGATCGGCAGAAGACCGCCGCGCATTGACCGACTTCCTGGCCCGGGCGACCTCGCAATAGGTGAGGGCTCCAACCCCACCGAGCGGGCGTTCGCGCTCAGGTCTTGGTGTCCGGCCGGCGCAAATAATCATCAGTGGTTCGGGGCGGCTCGCGTTCCGGCACGCCCTCGAACGGATCGAACTGCTGTTCACTCATCACGATCACGCGGCAATCCGCGCACATCCTGATGGCGTCGAGGCGCTTGTCGCCGGCCGGATACATCCAATGCCGGCCCTCGAGCTTGGCCGCGATGCGGTCAATCGTGCTCTTCACGCCGAACGCCGTGCCGCAGCGGACGCAAAGCGCAGGCTCTTCCTCCTTGATCACAATCGCGGGCGCGCGGCCGGCGTGGAAATTGATCTGGGGCTTCAGCGTAATGACCCTCTCGGGACAAGTGCTCTGGCAGAGGCCGCATTGCACACAGGCATCTTCGACGAACTTGAGCACCGGGCGGTCAGGATCGTCGCGGAGCGCGCCGGTCGGGCAGACGGAAACGCAGGACAGGCACAGCGTGCATCCCCCGGTATCAACGTTCACCGCGCCAATCGGAGCGCCCTGGGGCAGGGCGATGACGTCAACCGGCTTCGGCGCAAGGCGATGCAGTTCGCCGAGCGCGAAGCGAAGCAGGTCGCGCCGCTTGCCGATTGTCTTGAACGTCGCCGGGGGCTTCACCGCAGCAAGTCTCTCGATGCCTCGCAACTGCTCCAGCAAGGCATCCGGATCGTCGGTTTCGATCGCAGCCACCCGGCGCCCTTCAAATCCGAGGCCGGCAAGGATGGTCACTGCCATGTCGATTGTTTGCCTCAGCCCGGTCACGTCATGCCGCGGCTTGCCGCGGAGCAAAAACCGGAACGCGGCTGCTCCGTAGGCAAAAGCACCGATGACAGCCTCAATCCCAACCTGCGTCACCTCATTGACGGCAAGAGGGATGACTTGCGCAGGCAGACCATCGCCGTGACGGGCGAGCGCGTCGATCAGCGGCGTGCCATGCTGGCCCTCGTGCAGCAACAGGACCGGGTTCGATCCGCCGGCCCGGTCGTAGGCGAGCAGCATGGCGCGGATGGTCTGAAGCTGGGTGTCCGCAGGCGGCAACGCGTAGGACGCCGCGCCGGTCGGACAGGCGGCGGCACATTGGCCGCAGCCGGCGCAAATTTCCGCATTGATGGCGACGTGATCACCAGCCGGTGTGATCGCACTCGTGGGACATAAATCGAGACAGCGATGGCAGCCGGTCAGGTTCGAGCGCGAATGGGCGCAAAGGTGGGGCGTGAATTCGATATATTTTGGCTTGTCGAAACGTCCGACGAGATCGCGCGCGCTCAGGACGGCGCGGAGCATGGCGCCCGGGTCCTTTGGGTCGGCCCGCAGGTAACCGTCGCGCAGGTCATGCGCCGGAAACAGCGGTCTCTCTCCCGATAGGTCAAGGACGATGTCGCAATGCGAGGTGGCGCCGCTGCGTGGAGGTTCAAAGACGTAGTGATCGCGCGAGGAGGGACGCGGACGAGCGTATTCGTCGATCGTGAGCTCGAAACCGCCAAAATGTCCTCTGGCGTTCCGGATCGTTCCCTTCACGACCGGGAAGGGCGTTGCCAAAGGCGATATGGTCTCGCCAGGCTCCCTCAACATGACCGTCACATCGAGATGATCCGAAAGTAGCCGCCCGGCTTCGATCGCCGTCTGATCCCGGCCATAGATCAGGATGACCCCGTCGCTCGCAAGCGTGACCAGCGGATAATCGGGTGCCTGCACGGCGCTCGCTGCGAGCAGCGCCGCCATTTTGGGGCCCGCTTGCGCGCCTTCGGTCGACCAGCCTGCCGTCTCGCGAATGTTCGCGAAAGCGATGGGCGCGCAACGCTCGCCGGCTTCCTCCGCAAACAAGGATTGCCGATACGTGCAGGCAACGGTCAGCGGGCCCGCTGCCTTTGCGCCTGCGCGAAAGTGGTCGAGCTCGGCGCCGCACAAGTGACGAAAGCTCTTGATGTCGCTATTACCGCATCCGCGCTTGATGGCAGCCGTATCGAGCCGCATCGTGTCTTCGCACGAGCAAATCAGGATGGTCTTCGCTGGCTGCTCCAGGTTCATCCCTCCCGAGAAGGCGACGAATGGTGGGCTCGCGCTCATCCTTTGCCTCGTATAAATATTGTCAATTGGGAAAAAAGGGAAAGTGGAGGACGGCCTGCGGTCGATCCCAACCAGCCACGCTTCCATGGCGGAACCGATCCAATTGCCGCCACCCTTTACTTTGGTCCGGTTGCGCGAGAGCGGAGATGCCTTTGCTCATGCATGCCGCATTGCACCCGAAAGCGGTGCCGGCACGCTAGTCTATGTCGGACGGTTTGATCTGGCCGAGTTCGCGGTGGTGCTGGAGCCGGCCGAGCCGCTGATCACCGCGCGCCGCGCCTTCTACGCCGGCATGGTCGCCCTGACGGACGCCCTGCGTGCCTATGCGCCGCCGACCAAGGCGGTTGCGATCGATTGGCCTGATGCGGTGAGGATTGACGGCGGGCTGGTCGGCGGGGGACGGCTGGGGTGGCCCGCGTCCGCGGACGAGGATGAGCCGCCGGACTGGCTCGTCTTCGGGGCCATGCTCCGGACAGTCATGATGAACGATCACGATCCAGGAGTTCATCCGCTCGCCTCGGCCCTTGATGAGGAAGGGTTTGGCGAGGCCGGCGCGGTGCAGGTGACCGAGAGCTTTGCGCGGCACCTGATGCGGGCGACCGATAGCTGGCAGGTCGATGGATTTGACAGCGTCGCGCGCGAATATCTCAACCGCATCCCTCGCGAGCGGCAGGCGGTTCGACGCATCGACGATCGCGGTGATCTGCTCACGCGCCGCATCGGTCGTGACACGACCGAGCGGGCAGACCTCGTGAAAGCGCTCGCCACGCCATCCTGGCTCGATCCAAAGCTCGGAGGGCCCCGGTCGTGAAAAAGGCGGTGAAACTTCTGCGCACCATCGCGCTCGATGCCTCCGACACCTTCGTGTTCGACGCGCCGGCAATCTCAGGCGAATGGGCGGTCTCGGGCGCCTTCCGCTTCTGCGATCAGGATCCGGCGAAACTGAGCGGAAAGGCGCGGGCCGCCTTCCGCAGCGGCTTTCTCGGCGTGCGCTCCTGGGGGTGGTCGACGCTGGCGCAGATTGTTCCGGCGACTGAGGATGATTGCCAGGCGCTGATCGAACTGCTTGCCAGCCAACTCGTGGATCTCTTCGGCGCACCGGACATGGCAATTGCGAGGACCGCTGCGGAAGAGGAAGTCACGTTTGCGCAGTCGCTCTGCACGCATCCGATCAGCTCGCTGATTGCGGTCCACCGCTCGGGGCGCGACGGCGAAGTCCACGAGGTCTTCCGCAAGCTGCAACTGCGGGAAGGGCAGCGGCATGGCAAGGCATTCTCGTTCATGGAAGTCGAGGATGAGTGATTTCTGGATCGCATGCGGCCATCATCTGCTCGATCGCGACGAGAGCGGCGGGCTTTGCGTCACCGACGAATTCCTGAAGGCTTATTTTGTCCGCCCCGAGCTGATGCCCCCGAAGGACGCGTGTCCGGTCGAACGAAGACTGCATCGTGAGATGCTTGCAGATCCGCGCCGGGTGGTCGTAGCCGACGAGGTCGCTGCGATCGCCGATGAGGACGCGCGGGAGAACTGGCGCTTGGTACTGGGGTTTCGCGATCTCGTGTTGCGGCACCCGACGCTCGAAGCTGCGTATCTCGCGGCCCTGCGCTCGCGGTCAAGCGAGCTGCCGCCGCTGTTCATCGATCAGCTCGTGCACGTGATCTTGCGCAATGCGCTTGATGACACCGACGATCCGTTCGTGCTGCGCGCCGCCGAGCTGTTTTTTCGGCCGCAGCGCATCCTACCGCATGAACAGGCGTTGCTGCTTGGCGATGAAGAGGTCGTCGGCGGTCGCAGCCCGACGCCTATCTTGTCGCTGATCTCGATGCTGGGCACCAAGACGGACGCGCAGCTCGACGTTTTGAGCGAGGACAATGCCGAGAGCTATTGGGACCGCAGCGACCAGTTCGATATGGCCCTCGATCTCACCGCGGGTGGGCGAGGGGCGCGCGCGCTGGCGCAGGCCATGACACGCTGGGTCTCCCATCTGCTCGGGATCGATGTTGCCATTGAACCGCTGACGGAACGATGCGAGGTGAAGCTGACCTGGTATATCGGGTTGGACGCTGACGCCACCAAGCTGGGCGATCGGCTTTGGCACGGCGAGGAACTTGACGAGCCCAGCGCAGGGCGCGTGCTTTCGCTGTTTCGCCTGACCTTTGCGGATTCTCGGCTCGCCATGGAGACCTTGCAGGGCGAGCCGGTCTATCTGATCCTGGCGACGACAGCGGATCAGAAGCTCCGCATGAAACCGCAGAATCTGCTGACGGGACTCCCGATCAGGCGCCTGGAGACCATCTCATGAGCGCTGCCCTGCCAATCCTGCGTATCCCCGTCGGCATCGTCGTCGAACGGCGCAAGGCGGAGTCGCCTTGGGTAGATTTCATCTGGCGGAGCGCCGCCGTGTTGCCGGACGAACCGAATACGAAGCCCTGGACAATCTTGCGCGAGCAGGAGGGCAACACCTTGTTTTATGCCGGCAGCGCAACGGTTGACCTGTACGTGTCGGAAACCGCGCGTTACCGCGACAATATTGCCTCCGGAACGCCGAGCATCTGGGTGGTCTTGAGCCCATCCGAGGGAGACTGGCCTTATGGCATCGCCGCCGCGACCGCTGATCCCGCGGAAGGAGAGGGGTTTACCGAGGCCGCTGACAATCTGGTTGAAGCCGTGCCGATGCCCGAGGTGGTCCGCGAGGTGATTGAATGCTTCGTTGCCGAACACCACGTCGAGAGAGAGTTCGTCAAACGCGAGCGACGGCGCGCCGATCCGGAGGCCCTGGCGCGTCGGCAGGATGAAGGCGGGCATGAATGACTGAGGAAGAGTTTCTCGCACGTTGGTCGCGCCTTAAGCGCGGGTCAAAACCGAATGCTCCGCCAGCGGAAATAGCCGGGCCGGCCGATGAAGCCGCGGGACCATCTCCGGCGGCCGAGGCCGAACCGGAGGTGGATCTCGCCAGCTTGCCGTCGATCGATGCGATCGCGGCGGGGACCGACATCACCGCGTTCCTGCGCAAAGGTGTTCCGCAGGACTTGATGCATCTGGCTCTTCGCCGCGCCTGGACGGCCGATCCGGCGATCCGCGATTTCGTGGGACTAGCCGAGAACGCCTGGGACTTCAACGATCCGACTGCCATGCCGGGGTTCGGACCGCTCGATTGCTCGCAGGCTGAGCTGAGCGCCTGGGTCGACCGGATCGTCGGCGGCCTGCGTAACGCCGCAGAGGCGCAGGCTGACGTGCCGACGCAGTTGCAGGAGTTCTCGGATGTTCCGAACGCGGATGTTGTGCACTCCGCCGTGCTTACAGAGAAGCCTGATGAAGCTGTCCTCACGGAGATCGCGACTTCCGCTGCATCGCAACCGACGATGGAAGCCAGCACTGTTCGGCGCCGCACACACGGCGGTGCCCTGCCTCGCTAGGGTTGCGACCAAAGGCTATAGCCTTAACCTATGGGTCGGCAATTGACCGCCTGCGGAACCAGGTCTACGCTTCGCTAGCGCTTTGTTACGCAAGCAAAATCAGTCACTCGGGTCTCGTGCAAGGAGGTCCCTATGCGTGACGCCGGGCTTGATCGTGCCATTAACGCCGCAGGCGGCGTGGCCCACCTTGCGCGCAAAATAAGCATCAGCCAGCCCTCGGTTTCGAACTGGAGCAAGATACCCGCCCAGCGGGTAATGGCGGTGGAAGCGGCAACGGGCGTTCCCCGCGCCGAGCTGCGGCCTGATCTCTATCCTGATCAACATCACGAGCGCACGGTAGCGCGAGACAGCATCGATCCGATCGATATCGCGCGGGCGCAGGAATATGGCCTTCTCGCCGTCTTGCTCGCGGCGGCGCCGTCGAAGAGCCTGCTCGACCGGCTTGCCGGTTTGAGCGGAGATGTGACCCCGCTCGGTCAGGCTCACGCCGGCTTGGCGGAAGCCGCTTCGCGCGCGAGCGCAGCTCAGGTTGAGCGCGAATATTTCGACCTCTTCGTCGGCCTCGGCCGCGGCGAGTTGCTGCCTTACGCCTCCTACTATTTGACCGGCTTCCTCAACGAACGGCCGCTGTCACGTTTGCGAACCGATCTCTCGGCGCTCGGCATCGCGCGCGCCGAGGGCAATACCGAACCCGAGGATCATGCCGCCATCCTCTGCGAAATCATGGCCGGAATGGCTGACGGCCGCTTGGAAGCGCCGTTCGCTGCGCAGCGTGCGCTGTTCGATAAACACGTTTCATCCTGGATGGGACGTCTGTTTGCGGACATGGAACACGCGGCGAGCGCAAGGTTCTATCGCACGGTCGGCACGCTCGGCCGCCTGTTTATCGAAATCGAGAGACGAGGATTTTCGTTCGCCAAGTGACCAAGCCAAGTGACTAAGCCAAGGGTGGTCCGGGAGAGATGCGATGAGCGATGAAAAAAAAGCGATCGTTGGACGGCGCGACTTTCTCCGCAAGGTTGGCATCGGCACGGTAGGCGCTGGCGCCACGCTGGCGACGCCGCTCGTCGGCTCTGCGCAAGCCGACAGCGAGAACAGCGATGAGAAGCGCAAGGCGCGCTACAAGGAAACCGATCACGTGAAGGCCTATTACCGCGTCAACCGCTATCCCGCCTGAGGGAGGCTGCCGTGCTTATCAAGCGAACAGATCAGCATTCCGGATCCGAGCGCCGTGGTTCGGTCGCGGACACCCTGGCAAGTCAGACCCGCGGTCTCGATCGCCGCGCCTTCCTGCAAAGGTCCGGTCTTGCGGCTGGCACGCTCGCGGCACTCGGCTCCATGCCGGTTTCCGGCGTGCGCAAGGCGGAGGCCGCCGTGGCCGGTCCGCTGGCCGCCGGTGCCACCGTGAAGAAAAGCATCTGCACGCATTGTTCGGTCGGTTGTACGGTGACAGCGGAAGTGTTGAACGGGGTCTGGATCGGCCAGGAGCCGACCTGGGAGTCCCCCATCAATCGCGGATCGCATTGCGCGAAGGGTGCTTCCGTACGCGAGCTGGTGCATAGCGAGCGGCGGTTGCGCTATCCGATGAAGCTCGTGAACGGGCAATGGACGCGCGTCTCCTGGGAGACCGCGATCAACGAGATCGGCGACAAGATCCTCGAGGTTCGCGAAAAGTCGGGACCCGATTCCGTTTATTGGCTCGGATCGGCCAAGATGACCAATGAAGGCTCATATCTGTTCCGCAAGCTCGGGGCGTTCTGGGGCACCAACAACACCGACCATCAGGCACGTATCTGTCATTCGACCACCGTCACCGGCGTCGCCAACACCTGGGGCTACGGCGCGATGACCAACAGCTACAACGATATCCGCAATGCCAAGACCCAGATGATCATGGGCGGCAATCCGGCCGAGGCGCATCCGGTTTCGCTGCAGCATCTGCTCGAGGGCAAGGAGCTGCAAAAGGCCAACTTCATCGTCATCGACCCGCGCATGACGCGCACCGCTGCGCACGCGACGGAATACGTGCGGATGCGTCCGGGCACCGACATTCCGGTGCTCTACGGCATGATGTGGCACATTCTCCAGAACGGCTGGGAGGACAAGGAATTCATCAGGCAGCGCGTCTACGGCTTCGACGATCTCCGCAAGGAAGTGGAGAAATGGAATCCGCAAGAGGTCGAGCGTGTCACCGGCATTCCCGGCGAACAGCTCAAGCGGGTCGCCAAGTTGTTCGCGACCGAGAAGCCGTCGACGCTGATCTGGGCCATGGGGCAGACCCAGAAGACCGTCGGCACCGCCAATGTGCGGGCGAGTTGCATCCTGCTGCTCTTGACCGGCAATGTCGGTGGACCGGGCATGGGCGCCAACATCTTCCGCGGCCACGACAATGTGCAGGGCGCGACCGACGTTGGGCTCGATATCGTGACACTGCCATTCTACTACGGCCTCGCCGAGGGAGCGTGGAAGCATTGGTCGCGGGTCTGGGACGTTGACTACGAGTTCTTGAAGTCGCGCTTCGATTCCAAGCAGATCATGGAAACTCCCGGCATTCCGCTCACCCGCTGGTTCGAGGCGGTGACGTTGCCGAAGGAGCAGGTCGCTCAGAAGGACAATGTGCGGGCGGTGTTCGTTCAGGGACACGCCAGCAATAGCATCACGCGCATTCCGGAGTCTCTCAAAGGCCTGAAGGCGCTTGACCTGCTTGTCATTGCCGATCCGCATCCGACGACCTGGGCATCGCTGGCGGTCGAAGCCGGGCGCAAGGAGGGTGTCTACATTCTTCCGGTGGCCACGCAATTCGAGTGCAAGGGATCGCGCGTCGCTTCGAACCGCTCACTGCAATGGGGCGAGCAGATCGTCAAACCGATCTTCGAATCGAAGGACGACCTCGAGGTCATCTACCTGATGGCCAGGAAGCTCGGCTTCGCTGACCAGATGTTCAAGAAAATCAAGGTCGAGAACAATCTGCCTGAAGCGGAAGATGTGCTGCGCGAGATGAACCGCGGCAGCTGGTCGACGGGCTATTGCGGGCAATCGCCCGAGCGGCTCAAGGCGCACATGAAGAACCAGGCCAAGTTCGACATGCTGACGATGCGTGCGCCCAAAGACGATCCCGAGGTCGGCGGCGATTATTACGGCCTGCCGTGGCCGTGCTGGGGCTCGCCGGAAGTCCGGCATCCCGGCACGCCGTTGCTCTACAACACCAATCTCGCGGTGATGGACGGCGGCGGCACGTTCCGGCCGCGCTTCGGCATCGAGCGCGAGGAGAAGCTGCCCGACGGCACCACGCGCAAGGTCAGCCTGCTGGCCGACAAATCCTACTCCAAGGATTCCGAGATCCAGGACGGCTATCCCGAATTCACCTTGGCGAGCCTGAAGAAGCTTGGCTGGGACACGGATCTGACCGAAGCCGAAATGGCGACGATCATGAAGGTCAATCCGGCCAATCCGGATTCGGTGTCGTGGTCGCTCGATCTCTCAGGCGGCATCCACCGGGTCGCGCTCAAACACGGTTGCGTGCCGTATGGCAACGGCAAGGCGCGGATGAACGCCTTCGGCCTGCCTGATCCGATTCCGGTCCATCGCGAGCCGATCTACACGCCACGTGTCGACCTCGTCGAGAAATATCCGACGCTGCCCGATGCCAAGCAGTTCCGCATGCCCAACATCGGCTTCTCGGTGCAGAAGGCAGCCGTGGAGAAGGGGATCGCCAAGCAGTTCCCGCTCATCCTTTCCTCGGGCCGTCTGGTCGAGTACGAGGGCGGCGGCGAGGAGACGCGCACCAATCCGTGGCTTGCCGAGCTTCAGCAGGACATGTTCATCGAGATCAATCCGGCCGATGCCGCTGATCGCGGCGTCAAGGACGGCGGCTGGGTCTGGGTCACGGGTGCCGAGAACAATTCCAGGGCGCGGATGAAGGCGCTCGTCACCGAGCGTGTCGGCAAGGGCGTCGCCTGGATGCCCTTCCATTTCGGCGGCTGGCTGGGAGGCAAGGATCTTCGCAGCGCCTACCCGAAGGGGACCGATCCGATCGTGCTCGGCGAAAGCGCCAACACCATCACGACCTACGGATATGATCCCGCGACGGGCATGCAGGAGCCCAAGGTCACGCTTTGCCAGATCGCGGCGGTATAGGGAGCAACGACGATGGCACGTATGAAATTCCTCTGCGACGCCGACCGTTGCATCGAATGCAATGCCTGCGTCACCGCCTGCAAGAACGAGCATGAGGTGCCCTGGGGTATCAACAGGCGCCGCGTGGTCACCATCAATGACGGCAAGCCCGGCGAGCGCTCGATCTCGATGGCCTGCATGCACTGTACCGACGCGCCCTGCGCGGCCGTGTGCCCCGTCAACTGCTTCTACACCACCGCCGACGGCGTGGTGCTGCACTCCAAGGACCTCTGCATCGGCTGCGGCTATTGCTTCTACGCCTGTCCTTTCGGCGCGCCGCAATATCCCAAGGTCGGCAACTTCGGCTCGCGCGGCAAGATGGACAAATGCACCTACTGCGCCGGCGGCCCCGAGGCCGACGGCAGCAAGGAGGAATACGAGAAATACGGCGCGAACCGGCTGGCGGAGGGCAAGCTGCCGCTGTGTGCCGAGATGTGCTCGACCAAGTCGCTGCTCGCCGGCGACGGAGAGATCATTGCTCAGATTTACAAGGAACGCGTGATGAAGCGCGGTTACGGCTCCGGCGCGTGGGGCTGGAAGACCGCGTATCGCGAGACGATCGAGTCCTGACGCGGACGGCAGAAGGACGCGATACGGGAGGCGCAGATGGCGTCATTTGGAAGATTTGCAAGCTTGCTGTTTGGTGTATGTGCGCTGCTTCTGGTGCTCACGGCGGTTCCTGCGAGTGCCCAGCAGGTGAACCCGACCGCGAGCTCTGTCAAGGAGCAGCAACTGCTGCAGGAACTCAACCGGATCCAGGGCCGTGTCAGCATTCCGGATCAGAGGTCGGGCGTGCTCGAGCAACCGCAGGGGCGCGAGTGGCGGGAGTTTCGCAATGTCACGCTGCGCTGGATCGGTGGCGTTGCGATTGTCGGCATGTTGGCTGTGCTCGTGATCTTCTATCTCACCCGTGGCATGGTGCGGCTCGAAAGCGGGCGATCGGGACGCACGATCGTGCGCTTCACCGTTTTTGAGCGTTTCGTGCATTGGATGACGGCCACCTGCTTCATCATCCTCGCCATCTCGGGTCTGAACATCACCTTCGGGCGGCCGCTGCTATTGCCTCTGATGGGGTTTGAAGCCTTCTCCGAGTGGTCGCAATGGGCGAAGTATGCCCACAACTATCTGAGCTTCCCGTTCACCATCGGCGTCATCCTGATCTTCCTGATGTGGATCGCGGGAAATATCCCGAACAAGGTGGACGTTGCCTGGATCAAGCGGGGAGGAGGCATTGTCGGGCATGATCATCCGCCGGCCAATCGCTTCAATGCCGGCCAGAAGATGATCTACTGGATCGTCGTGATCGGCGGCGGCCTCGTTGCCGCAACGGGATACGCGCTGATGTTCCCGTTCTACATGAGTGGCATCGAAGGCATGCAGATGGCCCAGATCATCCACTCCGTGGTGGCTGTACTGTTCGTGGCCGCAATGATCGCGCATGTTTACATCGGCACGATCGGGATGGAGGGAGCCTTCGAGGCCATGGGCTCGGGTGAGGTCGACCTCAACTGGGCGCGCGAACATCACAGGCTTTGGCTCGACGAGCAGATGGCGCGAACTGGACCGAACGATCAAAAGCCGCAACGGGCGCCCGCTGCGGCTGAATGAAAAGAACGGCTGATACAGGTTGGTTCGGTATGCTCTATTGCGTCCGCTCTCTGGCGAACAGGACGGACCGGTCTTCGATCTGCTGCTCCGGCAGCGTGCCCGCCTGGCCTGTTTGCAGTTCTTGAATGTTTGGCATGCCGCTCTGTGCAGAGCGAAAAAGTGCGTGCGATCTGAGCATGCTGCTGGCCGCACTGATGACGAGCAGAGCCGAGACGAGCGAAAGCATAATGCGTTTCATCCGACATCTCCATCCGGAGTTGCATCCGCCAGGACGGAGTAAGCTTTAATTCGCCCCGGTGATGTGAGCCGCTTCACATCTTTCCGAGTTTTTTCGGGTTCCCACGGCTGACAAAGGGCGGGGCGATCCTCGTTGGTTCGGTTTCCGGCCTACCCAAGGGCTACGCAAAACAGCGGCCCTCGGAAAGGCGTGTCGGCGAACCTGCTGGACATCGTCCGGGCAAGTGTAGCATCCTCAAGTTGCTGGCGGGCGGGTACGATCGCTTGATTGATCGCGTGTTCTGTCGGTGCAGGCCGGGGGGCTGGGGTGGCGAAGCGGATCATATTGCTGCTGGACGGCACGTGGAACGATGCCGATGATGGCGGCGCCGATACCAACATAGTTCGTCTCCGGCAGAGAATTGCGGAGCATCTCTCCAACGCGAAATCTCGCGCTACGAGCGATGTCACCAGCTCCGGCGCGGTGCGCCAGCAGACATTCGTGCTGACAGGAGGCAAGCAGGGCGGCCTTGAGAACGTCATCCTCTATGCGCGAGGAGTTGGAACGAGTGGCTTCCTGGACCGGTTCAGCGGCGGCGCCCTCGGACTTGGCCTGTCGGACAACGTTCTCCGTGCCTACACCTTTCTGGCTCAGCACTATAACCAGGACGACGAGATCTACATCTTCGGCTTTTCGCGGGGCTCCTACACTGCCCGTTCGTTAGTAGGATGTCTGGCGGCCGTCGGTCTGGTCCACCGCAACAAATTCGACGCGAAGGCTCTGTCGCTGCTGTGGGCATATTACCGCACGCATCCGGCAAATCGCCTTCCCCGTGACGAGATCCGACTGAGGAGGATCTCGTCAGGCCCGAGGAGTGTGCCGGTGAAGGTGCTCGGTGTGTTCGACACCGTGGGTGCCCTGGGGATTCCCTTGAATGCGTTCTGGAGGGAGAATCGCGACCTGTACGGCTTTCATGACGTCGGCCTATCGGAGATCTGCGAGCACAGCCTGCAGGCGCTGGCTATCGACGAGCACCGCGAGGCATTTGAAGCCACCCTTTGGCGGCGGCTGCCCTTCACCGCGCGGCCTGCGAACGTGGAGCAGGTCTGGTTCGCGGGGGCTCATGCTGACGTCGGCGGCGGCTATGATCGCTCGGGACCGCATCGGCTCGACGACATCACCCTGGACTGGATGATCAAGCGCGTTCGTGACATTGCCGGCGACGACTTCCCGTTGGACCCGGCACCCCCCCTGGTTCAGCATGGTTGCATCGTGGCGCCTCAGCACGAACCGCGTCGCGGGCTGTATCGGCTCCTGCCATATGTCTACCGGTCGATCGGAAATCTGCCGGTGCCGGTCGCACCCAGGCCGTTCGAACGGAACGTATGCTTCGACCGACACGCGAAGCCGATCGGAGAGGCGATCCACGTCAGCGCCATCGAGCGCCTGGGCCTGCCCGTCAGGATCGGCGGCGCTGACGCGACCTACGCTCCTCGCAACCTCGTGTCGGCCCTTAAGCATCTGGTTGCACCGAATGGCGGCGTCGCCGTCATGGACTGGAACGCCGAGTCTATGGCGCCGCAACTGGCGACGGCATTGATCCGGCAGGGGCTGCAAAGAGTCGGGTAACCGCGAGCGGAGCGTCGTCATGTTCTTCCTGATCGTGCCTCTCATCTTCATCGCGACTTTCCTGCTCGGCGCATTTCTCTGGTTCTGGTGGGCGGCGCCCCGTGCACAGGTTCCGCTTCACTTCGACGCCGATCAGATCAAGCAGCTTGAGGTGCAGGACCGCCTGCGGCAGACATCCTACCAGGTCCTGACCGGGCTCGGGCTTGTTGCAACCTTCATTGCAGGCGCCGTCCAACTCTGGCTCACGAGCAATCAGTGGAATGCAGATTACAGGCTTCGTCTGGATCACGAGCAGAGCCAGCAGTTCGCTGAGGCGACCCGTAGCCTGGTTGAGGCTGGCGACAAGCCTTACGCGCAGATTGCGGCGCAGCGGATCGCCAACCTCGTCTCGGAGAGTCCAACTCTCAGGCAGCAGGCCGTCACGGTTCTGGAGAGCGTCGTCATCGATCATACGAAGGGCAACCGGATGCGGGTGTCCGGTACCTGCGATGCAGGGGATCCCACCCGGGAACGGCCGATCGTCGAGCGCCGCGAAGAGCCGCCACCCGCCGCTCAGGCCGCCATCCAGCAACTCGGCGGCGCTGCGTTGGCAAGACTCCGCCTTTCCTCCACCGGCAGGTCGTGTGCCGGCGGCAAGCCCTTGAATCTCGCCAATCTTGGATTAGACAATTTCGATCTCAGTTGGCTCGACCTTTCGTGCTCGGTCATGACGCAAGCCCAACTGCGTCGGGTCAGTCTTCGGCACGCCAATCTCTTTGGGGCGGATCTTGGCGGCGCGAGCCTTGCGGATTGGGACATCCCGGGCTCCCCGGCCACTTCGAAATGGTGGACAAAGGATCGCGTGACGTCGCGGTTCACCGCCGAGAGCATTGGGTTCGATGAAACCGATCCGGCACCGGAGTCGAAGAAGGCGAAAGACAGCTCGCTTCCCAAGCTGGACGTATGGCAAACTTATCGCTGCTTCATCACCGATTTGCGCTACGCCGATCTCCGCGGTGTCAACTTCGAGAACGCTGCTCTGGGGGGTGCCGATTTCAGGCGCGCGGATCTAACGGGGGCCAATCTGTGTGGTGCCACTGTCAGTCGGGCCAATTTCACGGGCGCCAAGGGTCTTACGACCGCCATGCTGCGGCAGGCCTGCGTCGGTCGGCCGGAGGATGATGACGACACCATCGTCGCCTCACAGCCCTTGGGCCTGGAGCGATATTTTTCCGACGATTTCAAGCGCATCGCCAGGTGCGGAGCTCGGCGCAGCGATTGCCAGCCAAATTCTCAAATGTCGAATGCCTTGATCAACCGGCCGCGCCGCTGAAAGGCGCCGGCTGTTCTATGTGAATTTCGGGAGGGAACGATGCGCGCTATCACTCTGGCCGCCGCGGCAATCATCTGGCCGTTCATCGTAGCCATGTTTTCCAGCAAACTCGGCGCCGATGTGAGCGCTCGCTTCCTCGAGCGTCCTGGACACATTCCGTCGACGGGCAACGCCCTGACCCGAAAATCGCTCGAGAAGTGGCTCAGGTCGCCCGACAACGGTCCATTCCGGAAGCCCTATGCCTATCTCATCATGCCATTGGACGTCGTGTATATTTCCCTCGTCGGAGGGTTTTTCATACTGGGTTCTATATGGCTGGTGTCGGCGCTGATATGGCCTCAGCCGGTCGAGTGGTGGCCGTATTGTATCGGGGTCTGCATCTTGCCGGCTGTCTATATCTTCAGTGATCTCGTGGAAGATGCTTTAATCGCATACGTCATGTCGCGTCAGGATGTGAGCGATAGGACATTCAATTTGATGCGCTTGGCCACGACGATCAAGATCTGGTCGTTTGGAGCGGCTGCGGCTCAGACCCTTGTTCTGGGAATTTGCGCAATTTTCTGGAGTGCAGCCTGATTGCCGCCCGGACGAGCGCGGCCTGCCGAAGGCTATTTTCTCGCTGCTCGCGTTCCTTCCGCGCACGGTCGACCGCGCCGCCCTGAGGCTGCCCGCTGACCTTCACGCCGGGAAGATGATCGGTGATCGAACTCATGGCCACTCGTGCTTGTTAGTTCCGCGCGAAAGCCCAGCTGCAGCGCTGCCTGCGGCCCAGGGAGCTGAGGAACCTTCGCAACGAGGTCGAGTTTTGCCATAGGGGAAAGGGCCCTTGGCAAGAGGCAAGTCCGTGCAGCAAGACGTGCGCGTGCGCACCACCGCGCAGATCGCGGGTCATCCCATTCATCCGATGCTGGTGCCGATACCGATCGCGTGCTTCGTCGGGGCGCTGCTGACCGACATCGCCTATGTCGCCAGCGCCGAGATCATGTGGGCGGATTTTTCCGCCTGGCTGCTGCTCGTCGGCGTCGTCTTCGGCGTGCTGGCGGCGATCGCGGGCCTGACCGATTTCCTCGGCAACCGGCTGGTGCGGGCGCAGACGCCGGCCTGGCCGCATTTCATCGGCAATGCCGTGGTGCTGGTCCTCGCGACCGTCAACGCGCTGATCCATACCCGCGATGCCTGGACCTCGGTGTGGCCGACGGGGCTCGTTCTGTCCGTGATCACGGTGCTGATCCTGCCCGTCACCGGCTGGCTCGGCTGGGCCATGGTCTATCGCCACGGCGTGGGAGTTGCGCGATGACGTTCTCGATTGCCCGCGCGCTGTTGTGCTCCTCGCTGCTGTGTCTTGCCGGCTGCAATGACGGCAGCGGCGATCCGAAGGCGCAAGTGGGCGCCAACCCTGTTCTCCCTGACATCCAGCAATATCTGCTGCCGCCGGTCCACATCGCCCGCATCGTCGGCTGGAAGAAGGACGAGACGCCGACCGTGGCGCAGGGCCTGCAGGTCAAGGCCTTTGCGACCGGCCTGCAGCATCCGCGTTTCATCTACGTGCTGCCCAATGGCGATGTGCTGGTGGCGGAATCCAAGGCCCCGAAGGGGGGCGCGATCAAGCGGCCCAAGGAGATCGTCATGGGATATATCGAGTCCTGGGCGACATCAGGCGGCGACGACACCGGGCCGGGCAACCGCCTCACGCTGCTGCGTGACGGCAATGGCGACGGCGTGCCGGAGACGCAAAGCGTCTTCCTCGACCATCTCAACTCGCCGTTTGGCATTGCGCTGGTCGGCAACGATCTCTACGTCGCGAACACCGACGCCATCGTCAAATATCCCTACACGGAAGGTGATACCAAGATCACCGCGCCGGGCACGGTGCTGACGCCGCTGCCGGGCGGGCCGATCAACCATCACTGGACCAAGAGCCTGGTCGCCAGCCCCGACGCCTCGAAGCTCTATGCCGGCGTCGGCTCCAACAGCAACATCACCGAGAACGGCATGGAGGCCGAGCACAACCGCGCCGCGATCCTCGAGGTCGATCGCGCCAGCGGCCGCTGGCGCGTGTTCGCAAGCGGCCTGCGCAATCCGAACGGGCTCAGCTTCGAGCCGCAGACCGGCGCGCTGTGGACGGTGGTGAACGAGCGCGACGAGCTCGGTCCCGATCTCGTCCCTGACTACATGACCTCGGTGAAGGACGGCGGCTTCTACGGCTGGCCCTACAGCTATTACGGCCAGCACGTCGATCCCCGCGTCAAGCCGCAGCGGCCGGATCTCGTCGCCAAGGCGATCGTGCCGGATTATGCCCTGAGCTCGCATGTCGCGCCGCTCGGGATGGTTTTCAACACCGGCTCCAGCCTGCCGGTCGCTTATCGCGGCGGCGCCTTCGTCGGCGAGCATGGCAGTTGGAACAGGCAGGTGCTCAACGGCTACAAGGTGGTGTTCGTGCCGTTCACGGACGGCAAGCCGAGCGGACCGGCGCAGGACGTCGTGACGGGCTTCCTGAACAGCGACAACAAGGCGCGTGGCCGTCCCGTCGGCGTCGCCATCGACAAATCAGGCGCCTTGCTGGTCGCAGACGATGTCGGCAACACGGTGTGGCGGGTAAGCGCGGTCCATCCGCAGCTGACGCAACGTTAAGCCCGCCGGCGCGTTATCAGGCAAACGTTCCTTTGAAAGCCAAGCCAGGAGTTCGACTATGGGCCTTGCTCAATATGCCATCGTTCCGGTGCAGGACGAATGGGGCGTGCTGCACGACGGCGACGTCAGGAGCAAATACGCCACCAAGGAAGCCGCATTCGAATCGGCTGTCGCCGCAGCATCCCTCGCGCTTCGTGAGGGGCATGAAGTCCATGTCAGCGTGCCCGGCCGCGAAGCCGGCGACAATGCGCCCGGTGTGTAGGGCGACTGGCCGCGGAACGGCATGCGAGAAAACGAGGCCGCGATGACCAAGCCCCGTGAGCCGAACGGCGTCGAGCCAGCCCGCTCCGAGGACGACATCCAGCGCGAGCAGCTGGGTCCTCGTGGGGTCCCCGGTGCGCCGGACCCTGCCAAGATGACGCCACAACGCGACAAGAAGACACCGAAGCACGTCGATCCCGGCCATACGGCCTGATGCGGCTCGGCCGTTCACATGATCAGACGATCAACCGCCCGCGCCGCTCTGCAATCCCGACAACCTCGGCACCTGCATTGAAATCGAGCCGGTCGGCTTCGACGCCATCGCTGAAGATGACGCCCGCCATCAGCGAGCGGATGCGCAATTAATCCGCGGAAGCGAGCGCCCGGCCCAGAAGCAAGGCCGCGCAGCTTCGTGTCTGCTGCGGGTTGCGGGCATAGTCGCCGCGGGTCCGAGTAGTCCATAACATCATGTTAGGTTTATCTCATAACTGGGTAATTGTGTTAGCCCGGCGAAAGCCTATTGTCGTCCTCACTCAAGACACCACCGGCAGTGCCAAGCGCTCGCGGAGCTCCGCAGAGCGTCCGGGAATTGCTAATTGTCCGACGAAGCCCGCCAACGGGACGTCAACAAACAAGATCGGGAGGAATTTTTCTGATGGCTTCGACGCGCGCGATCCATGTCATGAGTCAATCCAGGAAGGCTGCCGCAAGCGGCTGGATCGGGTCGGCTCTCGAATATTATGACTTCTTCATCTACGCGACTGCCGCGTCGCTGATCTTCCCGCAAATCTTCTTCCCCTCGGACAATCCTACGGTCGCCATCGTCGCTTCATTGGCAACCTATGGCGTCGGCTATGTGGCCCGCCCGATCGGCGCCTTTGTGCTCGGACATTGGGGCGACACCCACGGTCGCAAGACCGTTCTCATCGTCTGCATGTTCTTGATGGGCTTCTCCACGATGGCCGTGGGCATCCTGCCGACCTATCAGCAGGTCGGCATCCTCGCGCCAGTTTTGCTCGTCATCCTGCGCCTGGTGCAGGGATTTGCTGTTGCCGGTGAAATCTCCGGCGCGAGCTCGATGATCCTGGAGCACGCGCCGTTCGGCCGGCGCGGCTTCTATGCAAGTTTTGCGCTCCAGGGCGTGCAGGCCGGGCAGATTCTAGCAGCAGCCGTCTTCCTGCCGCTGGCGGCCTACATGCCGACCGATGCCTTCAACAGCTGGGGCTGGCGGATTCCCTTCCTCCTCAGCTTCTTCGTCATCGTCGCGGGCTACATCATTCGCCGCGAGGTCGATGAGACACCTGCGTTTGCGCGGGAGGGCGAGCGGGGAGAAACGCCGCGGGCGCCCGTCATCCAGGCGATCAAGCTGAGCTGGCCCGACATGCTCAGGGTCATCTGCATGGCGCTGATGAACGTCATTCCTGTCGTGGCGACCATCTTCGGTGCGGCCTACGCGGTGCAGCCGGCCTATGGCATCGGCTTTGCCAAGGACGTCTATCTCTGGATACCGGTGCTCGGAAACATGCTGGCCGTCTTCGTCATTCCGTTCGTCGGCCATCTCTCCGACAAGGTCGGGCGAAAACCGCCGATCATCGTCGGCGCGCTGCTCTCCGGCTTGCTCGCGTTCGGCTATCTCTACGCCATCAGCATCCGGAGCGTACCGCTTGCGATCCTGCTCTCGCTTTTGATGTGGGGCGTCGTCTATCAGGGCTACAACGCGATCTTCCCGAGCTTCTACCCGGAGCTGTTCCCGACGCGCACACGCGTGTCGGCGATGGCGATCTCGCAGAACATCGGAACGACCATTACCGCCTTGCTTCCGGCCTTGTTTGCGACCGTGGCGCCGCCCGGCTCGGCCAACATCCCCCTGACGGTGGGGGCAATCGCCTTCGGCATCACGGTCATCGCCGCGCTGGCGGCTGTCACGGCCCGCGAAACCTATCGGATCAGCATCGACGATCTCGGTGATCCCAAGGCCGTTCCGATGGCGCGGGCCGACTACGAGCGCCAGCGTGCGGAAGCGGCGGGTGGTGCGGCCGCAATTGCGACCTGACGAGGGGAACGCCGCTGCGATCGATGATGGTTGCAGCGGCCGGTTTCCAGGCGTTATGTGACTTTCGTTTCGAACTTTGTGCGCTCGAGCGCGATCATCATGAGGATGCAGGATGAACCCCGCTGTCGTTGCTGTTGCTATTACCGGCTCTGTTCCGCGCAAGAAGGACAATCCCGCGGTGCCAATCTTGCCGGCCGAGCAGATCGAGTCGACGCACGAGGCCTTCGAGGCCGGGGCCACCCTTGCGCATATCCATGTTCGCAACGATGACGAGACACCGTCCTCCGACCCGGAGCGCTTCGCGCTGGTGCAGGAGGGGATCAGGAAGCATTGTCCTGACATGATCGTGCAGTTCTCGACCGGTGGGCGAGGGCGCGATCCCTCGGCGCGTGGATCGTCGCTCTATCTCAAGCCGGATATGGCCTCGTTGTCCACAGGTTCGGTGAATTTTCCGACCATCGTCTACGAGAACAGCGCCGCTCTGGTCGAAACCCTTGCCACCGGCATGAAGGCAAATGGCATTCGTCCGGAGATCGAGATCTTCGATCTGTCGCATCTGCATGGTGCTCGGCGTCTGATCGAGGCGAGGCTGATCGACGCCCGTCCGCACGTGCAGTTCGTTATGGGCGTCAAGAACGCGATGCCCGCGGACGAACAAGTCCTCGACATCCTGTTGGCAGAGCTGAGGCGGCTGATCCCGAACGCGACGTGGACCGCGGCCGGGATCGGACGTCATCAGGCCGAAGTCATGGGCTGGGCGCTGGCGCGGGGCGCCGATGCGGTTCGTACCGGGCTCGAGGACAATATCAGGGTCGACAAGACGCGCCTCGCCGCCAGCAATGCGGAGCTCGTGAGCATCGCCTGCGAGGCTGTCGCGCGCCACGGACGGCGCGTCGCGACTGCGGCAGAGGCGCGCTCCCTGCTCGGGATGGCAGGGTAGAGACGATCATCCCGCGCCTGACGTGTGCCTGACATGCTCCTGGTTGCCTTCTGCCATTCGGCGGTCGGCGTTCCCGTGGGCTGAGTCCCCGGCTAAGACAGGCCCACCGGCGCGATCTGCGCCGGCCGGGCAGGCGAACGTTTGGAATGCGGTTCTTGAAATCTGACAGCAGGCTGATCGGGGTCCTGCTGGTGCTCGCCATCACGCAGTTGGTCGGATGGGGCACGATCGGGCTTCCCGCCATCGTCGGGCGCGATCTCGCCGCCGATCTCGGCATGAGCCTGCCGGCGGTGTTCGCGGGGACGTCCGTTCTCTATGTCTCGATGGGCCTGTGCGCCCCGTGGCTCGCCAAATCATTTGCACGGCATGGCGCACAGACGGTGATGATGGTCGGCACGGTCGTGACCGTGCCCGGATTCATTCTTCTGTCCCTTGCGCGCGAGCCGATGCTTTATTTCGCCGCCTGGATCGTCCTCGGAATCGCCGGCAGCGCCACGCTCTCCACCGGCGCCTATATCATGCTGAACGAGATCGCCGGGCGGCAGGCCAAGAACGCGATCGGAGCCTTGATGCTGGTGACGGGCCTGTCCAGCAGCATCTTCTGGCCGACGACCTCGTTCCTGAGCGGTCACCTCGGCTGGCGCGGGACGTGCCTCGTCTATGCCGCGATGATGCTCCTCGTCAGCCTGCCGCTCTATGCGCTCGCACCGCGCCGGAAAATCGCCGGGAATGATGCTGGCGGGCCGGTCAAGTCGCCGCCGCCGCCGGCGATCCCCCGGAGCACCTTTGGCCTCGTCGTCGCCGCGATCACGCTCAACGCCTTCGTCAATTTCGGCATCAGCGCCATCATGATCGAGCCGGCGGTGAAGTTTTTGCAGGAACGTGGCCACACCGTTCAGCTCGGCCATGAGCTGCGCTCGTTTGCGACCAGCGACGGCAAGGCCAGTGCACTGAATTTCG
>NZ_JALBGZ010000349.1:0-6600 GCF_023006515.1 Bradyrhizobium sp. PRIMUS42 | reverse complement strand
GCAAGGACGCCGAGGCGGCCGCAGCGAAGGCATTGGCCGAGAAGCAGGCCGCGGAGAAGGCCAAGGCCGACCTCGCCGCAAAGCAGGCGGCGGAGAAAGCGGAACAGGCCGCAAAGCCGGCCGCCGATCGGCAGCTGCCCGAAGTCGAGAACCAGAAAGTGGCCGCGCTCTCGCCGGGGCCGACATCCACATTGTCGGCGGCTGACCTCGCCAAATCCGTACAGAGCGAATTGCGCCGTGTCGGGTGCCTGGCGTCGGCCGCTGAGGGCGAGTGGAGTTCGGCCGCGCAGCGCGCGCTGACGCTGTTCAACAAATACGCCGGCACCCAGCTCGACGTGAAGCTCGCCAGCGTGGTTGCGCTCGATGCGCTGAAGGCGAAGCCGGGGCGGGTCTGTCCGCTGGTGTGCAATTTCGGCTTCAAGGCCGACGGGGATCAATGCGTCAAGATCACCTGCCGCGCCGGCTATCGCGTCGGCGACGACAATGAATGCGAGAAGATCCCGGAGAAGAAGCCGGTTGCGACGCGGGAGGACTCAAAGAAGCGGGATACGGAGCGCAAGCAAGACGAGTCGACGCCGTCCAAGCCGCAGGCATCTGGCCAGATATTCTGCAATGCTGCGGGCTGCCGCCCCGTTGGCAAAGGATGCAGAATAGAGCGCGCCAGCACCTCTGATGCTAGCTCGGTGATGGCTGGCCGCACGAGAGAGGTCTGCAATTGACTCCGCATCGGCTCATTGCAGCGATCGTCTTTGCGACCTGGCTCGTTTGCGGACCGGCTCTCGCCGAGAAGCGCGTCGCGCTCGTGATCGGCAATTCCGCCTACAAGAACACGCTGCGGCTCACCAATCCCGTGAACGATGCCGCCCTTGTCGGCGACATGTTCAAGAAGGCCGGCTTCGATGCGGTCGACGTCAAGACAGACCTCAATGCCTCCGAGATGCGGCGGATGCTGCGCGAATTCGCCGGGAGGGTTCGCGACGCCGACATGGCGGTGATCTACTACGCCGGCCACGGCATCGAGCTCGACGGTAGCAACTATCTCATCCCGACCGATGCGATGCTGGAGACTGATGGCGACGTTCTCGACGAGACGGTTGCGCTCGACCGGGCGCTATTCGCGGTCGAGCCGGCCAAGCGGTTACGCCTCGTCATCCTCGATGCCTGCCGCGACAATCCTTTCGCCAAGACGATGAAGCGCATGGTGGCCTCGCGCGCGATCGGGCGAGGTCTCGCCAAGGTCGAGCCGACCAGCCCGAACACCATGATCGCGTTCGCGGCCAAGGCGGGATCGACCGCGTCCGACGGCGATTCCCGCAACAGTCCCTTCGCCACAGCGCTGGTCGAGCACCTTCCGAAGCCCGGGCTAGATCTGCGCAAGGCGTTCGGCTTCGTGCGCGACGATGTCCTGAAGAACACCGGCAACAGGCAGGAGCCCTATGTCTACGGCTCGCTCGGCGGCGACGACGTGCCGCTGGTGCAGGCGAAGCCGGCCGCTGTCGCCGGGCCGCAGGCCAATCCGCAGGACAGCGTGCGCAGGGACTATGAGCTTGCGCTTCAGGCCGGCCTTCGCGAGGCATGGGAAGCGTTCCTGCAGACTTATCCGGACGGTTTCTACGCCAACCTCGCCCGCGTGCAGTTGAAGAAGATTGCGGCTGAGGAAGATCGCGCACAGGCGACGGAGAAGGCCCGGCTGGCCGAGCAGGAGAAGGTGAAGCTCGCCGCCGAACGTGCCCAGAAGGCGGAGCTGGAAAAGGCAGCCGCGGCCGCCAAAGCCGCCGAGGATGCGCGGATCGCCGCGGAGAGGCAAAAGCAGATCGAGCAAGCAAAGGCCGAGACAGCCGAACGCGAGCGCAAGGCGGCCGAGGCGGCGGCAGCCAAGGCGCTTTCGGAGAAGCAGGCGATCGAGAAGGCGGCGGCTGAAGCTGTGGCGAAGCAGGCTGCGGACAGGCAGGCCGCTGAGGCCGAGAGCAAGAAGGTCGCGGCGCTGTCGCCGCCGCCGAGCGCCCCGCCACCCGTTGATGTGCCGAGATCGGTTCAGCTCGAGCTGCGCCGCGTCGGCTGCATGAAGGCCGAGCCGAACAGCAGTTGGAGCGAGACGGCACAACGCTCATTGACGCTATTCAACAGATACGCCGGCACCCAGTTCGATGCGAAGCTTGCGAATGTGGACGTGCTCGACGCGCTGAAGGCTAAGCCCGGACGCATTTGTCCGCTGGTCTGCGAGCGCGGCTTCAGGGCTGATGGCGATGCCTGCGTAAAGATCACGTGCCGCGCCGGATACCGTATCAACGAGGACAACGAATGCGAGAAGGTCCAAGACAAGAAGCCGGTTGCGCGCCAAGTTCCAAAGGCGCCGGACGAGAGCCGGAAGAGCGCCGAGACGGCCCCAACCAAGCCGCAAGCTGCGGGACAAATCTTGTGTACATCAGCAATCGGGTGCCGGCCCGTCCGCAAGGGATGTCATCTCAGTTCCGGCGGAGTGGGACAGTCTGAGATATGCCCCTGAAAGTTGGTCCGCAGCAACGCGCCGGGTAGAGTAGCCGACGCGGCTTACCTCTTGACCTCGGTTCGCGACCTGTGGCGAATTGCGCCTGCGAACCCGCCGTCCCGTCCTATCCCGCCGGCATCCGCGTCTCGACCAGCCGTGCCCAGAACGATGCGCCGTGGCCCAAAATGTTGTCGTTGAAGACGTAGGACGGGTGGTGGCACTCGTTGCCGTCGCCCATGCCGACCAGCACCATTGCGCCGGGACGGGCTTCCAGCATGAAGGAGAAATCCTCGGCGCCCATCATCGGGATGAACTTGTCGTTGACGCGGTCAGTGCCGACGATGTCACGGGCGACGTCGGCGGCAAGGCCGGCCTCGCGCGCATGGTTCATGGTCACCGGATACATCCGTGTGTACTTCGTCTCGGCCGAGCCGCCATAGGCGCGGGCGACGCTTTCGGCGACCTCGCCGATGCGGCGCTCGACGAGATCGCGCACCTCAGGATCGAGCGTGCGCACGGTGCCGCCGAGCTCGGCGACCTCCGGGATGATGTTGAAGGCCGTGCCGGAGTGGAATTGCGTGATCGAGATGACCGCCGATTTGAGCGGATCGACGTTGCGCGCCACGATCGATTGCAGCGCGTTGACGATCTGCGAGCCGATCAGCACGCTGTCGACGGATTTGTGCGGACCCGCGCCGGCGTGACCGCCCTTGCCGTGGACCGTGATCTGGATGTTGTCGGAGGAGGCGAGCATCGCGCCGGGCGTGGTTGCGAAATGGCCTTCCGGCAGGCCCGGCATGTTGTGCATGCCGTAGACCTCCTGGATGTTCCAGCGCGTCATCAGCCCGTCCTCGACCATGGCCTTACCACCGCCGCCGCCTTCCTCGGCGGGCTGGAAGATCATGATTGCTGTGCCGTCGAAATTGCGCGTCTCGGCGAGATATTTGGCGGCACCCAGCAGCATCGCGGTGTGGCCGTCATGGCCGCAGGCGTGCATCTTGCCGGGAACCTTCGACGCGTAAGGCACGCCCGAGGTCTCCATGATCGGCAGCGCGTCCATGTCGGCGCGCAGGCCGATGGTCTTGCCGGAGGCGGACTTGCGGCCGCGGATCACGCCCACCACGCCGGTGCGGCCAATGCCTGTCACCACCTCGTCGCAGCCGAACTCGCGAAGCTTGTCGGCGACGATGCCGGCGGTGCGGTGGACGTCGTATTGCAGCTCCGGATTCTCGTGGAAGTCATGGCGCCAGGCGGCCATTTCGTCGGAGAGGGCGGCAACGCGGTTGACGATGGGCATGAGGTGGGATCC
This sequence comes from Bradyrhizobium sp. PRIMUS42, assembly GCF_023006515.1. NCBI lineage: Bacteria > Pseudomonadati > Pseudomonadota > Alphaproteobacteria > Hyphomicrobiales > Nitrobacteraceae > Bradyrhizobium > Bradyrhizobium sp. PRIMUS42. The sequence goes on along the minus strand of NZ_JALBGZ010000349.1, from coordinate 2,803 downwards.
GTTTCTTCTGTGTTCGCGGGAGCGATGACGCGCGAGCGTACTCCGCGGCATGGCGGTGCGCAAATGGTCGCCGGGCTTTCGTCACCGCGCGCTGCGGCTATAAGGTGAGGCAGCGAGAGGCCGGGGACGAGGGCAAGCCATGAAGTTTGGACGCGATAGTCTTGTGCTGGTTGCCTGCCTCTCGCTCCTGGCCAGCCCGGCCTTGGCCTGCGATGTCGGCTCGGCGGCGGCTGCGGTCGCATCGGTGAGCCAGAAGATCCAGGCCGGCCAAATCAAGCGGATCGATCTTCAAAAGATCTCCGATCGTCTGCTCGCCAGCATTCCGATCTCGCCCGAGCATTTTGCGAGCTATGCGAGCGAACGCAAGACCCTGATCCTGACGCCGCGCGATGCAACCGAACTTGCGGAAGCGGTCAGTGCGCTGGCGCCGGCACGACTGTCCTACCAGCCTGATTTGCGCTGGCAGCTCGTCTTCCTGGATGAGGCCGGCAACAAGCTGCACAATTTCTTCTTCAGCAAGCGCTATGTGCAGGGGCGCGGCCGCGCGGGCTATGTCGACGGCAACATGTGCGCCTTCAGCACCGCCGCCATCGGCAGTCCCGCTCTGGTGAAATGGCTGCGGGAGCGACTATAGATCGCGGTTGCACGTGCCAGGCAGCCACGATCTGCGTGGCTGCCGCGCAGGCGATGCTCAGCTCTCGCCGAACACCCGCTTGAAGATCGTGTCGACGTGCTTCAGGTGATAGCCGAGGTCGAACAGCTCCTCGAGCTCGGCATCCGAGAGATACTTCTTCACCTCGGTGTCCTTCTTCAGGAGCTGGAGGAAGTCGCCTTCGCCGCGCCACACCGGCATCGCGTTGCGCTGCACCAGCTTGTAGGAATCCTCGCGGCTTGCGCCCTTCTGCGTCAGCGCCAGCAGCACGCGCTGCGAGTGCACGAGGCCGCCGAGGCGGTCGAGATTCTTCTGCATGTTGGCGGGGTAGACCAGGAGCTTGTCGATCAGGCCGGCGAGGCGCACCAGCGCGAAGTCGAGCGTGACGGTCGCATCCGGACCCATCATGCGCTCGGCCGAGGAGTGCGAGATGTCGCGCTCGTGCCAGAGCACGACGTTCTCCAGCGCCGGCGTCACATAGGCGCGGACCATGCGGGAGAGGCCGGTGAGGTTTTCGGACAGCACCGGGTTACGCTTGTGCGGCATGGCGGAGGAGCCCTTCTGCCCCTCCGAGAAGAACTCTTCGGCCTCCAGCACCTCGGTGCGCTGCATGTGGCGGATCTCGACGGCGATACGCTCGACCGAGGAGGCGATCACAGCAAGGGTCGAGAAATACATGGCGTGGCGGTCGCGCGGGATCACTTGGGTCGAGATCGGCTCCGGCACGAGGCCCATTGCCTTGGCGACATGCTCTTCGACGCGCGGATCGATCTGCGCAAAGGTGCCGACGGCGCCGGAGATGGCGCAGGTCGCAACCTCTTTCCGCGCCGCGATCAGGCGCTCCTTGGCGCGGGTGAATTCGGCATAGGCATAAGCGAGCTTGAGGCCGAAGGTCACGGGCTCGGCATGGATGCCGTGGCTGCGGCCGATGGTCGGCGTCATCTTGTGCTCGAAGGCGCGCTTCTTCAGGGCCGCCAGCACCTTGTCGAGATCGGCGAGCAGCAGGTCGGCGGCGCGGGTGAGCTGGACATTGAGGCAGGTGTCGAGCACGTCGGACGAGGTCATGCCCTGGTGCACGAAGCGCGCCTCGGGGCCGACGATCTCGGCGAGGTGGGTGAGGAAGGCGATGACGTCGTGCTTGGTCTCGCGCTCGATCTCGTCGATGCGGGCGACGTCGAAGGTGGCGTTCTTGGCCTTGGCCCAAACCGTCTTGGCGGCCTCCTTGGGGATGGTCCCAAGCTCGGCGAGGGCGTCCGCCGCATGCGCCTCGATCTCGAACCAGATCTTGAACCGGGTCTGCGGCTCCCAGATCGAAGCCATTTCCGGGCGGGTATAGCGGGGGATCATCTGACAGCTCCAAAGAGGTGGGCGGGGACACCCCAGGGGACGCTAGGGGCGCAGGCTCCGGCCAAAATGCTTTTTACGCCGCGATTTAGCAGAGCGGCGAGGGTGAAACAAACGTTCCGGCCCGCCGAACGGGGGGGACGGGCGGCTAATCCACCGGTAGGGGGCGACGGGTCGCCCCCGGAGAAAAATTGGATGTCATTCACGTATCATTGACTGACAGATATTGAAATCTGTCATCGAGGCGTGTATATCCGTTCTTGGACGTTCCGATTGGGCGTCCCGCGACAAGCCCCGGGGAGCCCGACATCCGAACCAAGCTCGGATCGAAGGGCGGATTGAAGAACGGGGACCCGCGGACGAATGGAGACTTGAGATAATGACGACCGAAATCCTCAATTTTACCGGCGTGATTGGGCATTGGCTCAATGTGCTGGTTGCGCGCCAAATCGCGGCGCAGGCTGCAAAACTACCTCATTAAGGCATAGGCTTTCCGAAACGACCGGCCAGGGCGCTTCGGAAGCAGCCCTACTGCCGGGGTTAAGTGAGCCCTCAACGGGAACATGGTGCTGGCATGAATGAAGCTGTTGTCTTGACGCCGGAGCGGATCCTCGAAGTCACCGAGGATGTGCTCAGGCGCTTCGGACTTGCCAAGGCCACCGTGGTTGACGTTGCCCGTGCGCTCGATGTGAGCCATGGCAGCGTCTACCGCCATTTTCCCAGCAAAGCGTCGCTGCGCGAGGCCGTCGCCAAACGCTGGCTCGACCGCATCGACGCGCCGTTGCGCGCGATCGTCGACGAGCAGGG
>NZ_JALBGZ010000348.1:0-6625 GCF_023006515.1 Bradyrhizobium sp. PRIMUS42 | reverse complement strand
CGCAGGAGACCGAGCTCACGCCGCGCGAACGCGAAATCTGCGCCACGGTCGGCCCGGCCTTGCGCGAGCGCGGCCTGTTGTTCGTCGGCATCGACGTCATCAATGGCAACCTCACCGAGATCAACGTGACATCGCCCACGGGTATCCGCGCCATTGCAAAGCTCGGCGGCCCCGACGTTGCGGCGAAGGTCTGGGACGTCATCGAGCAGAAGCGGAAGAAGTAGCCGCCTATCGCCTTTAACTCGCTCCATCACCGTCACCCTGAGGTGGCCGCTTCTTCAGCGGCTCTCGAAGGGCGACGGCCCAGCTGATCGCAGCGCGGAAGCATCGGGGCCACGCATCCTTCGAGGCTCCCGGCGCGATGCTTTGCATCGCGCCACTCGCACCTCAGGATGACGGACTGCGACTGTCATCGCAGTTGCTTGGCACGCTCGCACCACCCATCACTAACCACCCATTCACCATGATGCGCCGCGTCCACGCGCGCACCGCGCACTGGGTGAAACTACGGGGCCGCTGGCCGACGGAATAACGCCGCGTTCACCATCTGCCGAGAACCAGCATCGTGGCTGGTCATCGCGTTCGGCCTCGCAACACCCCTTATACTTTTACTCCCTACTCATCGGCACGGGGGAACACGCCAGGTGCGGTTCGAGTGCCCCGCGTATGAGTAAAAGCGTATGAACACCGCACGCATCGTCGTTCTCGTCATCGCGCTGGCCGCCGGCGGCGTCGCTGCGTATCTGGCGAGCGGCTATCAGAATGCGCCCGCGCCCGCTGTGCCTGTCGCCGAGAAGCTGCCGACGGTCGAAGTCCTCATCGCCAAGAACGATATCCAGCTCGGCCAGGCGCTCAAGCCCGAAGATCTGCAATGGCAGACCTGGCCGGCGGCGACTGCGAGCAGCGCCTTCATCCGCCGTGACAACAGGCCCGAAGCCCAAACGCAGATCGCCGGCTCGATCGCGCGCGTCCCCTTGATGCAGGGCGAGCCGATCCGCGAGCAGAAGCTGGTCAAGGCCGAAGGCTCCGGATTCATGGCCGCTATCCTGCCGTCGGGCATGCGCGCCGTCTCTACCGAGATTTCAGCCGAGACCGCCGCCGGCGGCTTCATTCTGCCGAACGACCACGTCGACATCGTCCTGACCCGTCGCCTGAAGAATCCCGATGGCGCCAGCGGCGGCAACGACCTCATCCTGTCCGAGGTCATCCTGAGCAACATCCGCGTGCTCGCGATCGACCAGGCGCCGAAGGAAAAAGACGGCCAGAACGCCGTGATCGGCAAGACCGTCACGCTCGAGCTCAAGCCCGACCAGGTCGCCACGCTGTCGGCCGCGCGCCAGGGCGGCACGCTCCAGCTCGCGCTGCGGAGCATCGTCGATGCCAAGGCCGTGGAGAGTCCGGTCGAGGAACAGGCGGCCAAGCGTTCCGACGGCGTCAACGTGATCCGCTACGGGGTGCAGGCGCGGCAATTGACGTCACAGAAGTGATGGTGGGGAAAGCATGAAGGACGGGGATGATCGGACGGGCCTGCGCATTCGGGGGAAGCGCGCACGCTCGTTCTTGGCGGGGACGATGCTGATGCTGGGGCTGCTCGCAGCCCCCGACTGCGTCAGCGCCGCGGATGCGCCGGTCGGTGACCAGGCGCCGATGCAGGCTCCGGACCTCGAGGTATCGTCGGTCGCGACGATCGCGCCCGCGAGGTCGCGTTTTCTCTCGCTTGGCGTGGGCAAATCCGTCGTCATCGACCTGCCCCGCGAGGTCAAGGACGTGCTGGTGGCCGATCCCAAGATCGCCAATGCGGTCATCCGCTCGGCCCAGCGCGCCTATATCATCGGCGGCCAGGTCGGCCAGACCAACGTCGTGTTCTTCACCGCCGACGGCCAGCAGGTCGCCGCCTATGACATCGCGGTCAAGCGCGATCTCAACGGCATGCGCGCGGCCCTTCGCCAGTCCCTGCCCGGCGTGCAGATCGAAGGCGTCGGCGACAGCGTGATGCTGACCGGATCGGTGTCGAGCCCGGTCGAGGCACAGCAGGCCGGCGACGTCGCCGCCAAGCTGGTCGGCGGTTCGGACAAGGTCGTCAACAACATCGTCGTGCGCGGCCGCGATCAGGTGATGCTCAAGGTCGTCGTCGGCGAAGTGCGCCGCGACATCGTCAAGCAGCTTGGCGTCGATCTCAGCGCCAGCCTGAATGCCGGCACGGCGGTGGTGAATTTCAACAATTCCAATCCGTTCTCGGTCTCGGGCGGACCGATCGTCGGCAGCAACGGGCTCGGCGTCGCCGGCCTCGCCAAGGGCTTCGCCACCGTCAGCGCCACCATGCGCGCGATGGAAAGCGCCGGCGTCATGCGCACGCTCGCCGAGCCGAGCCTGACCGCGATCTCAGGCGAATCCGCCACCTTCATCGCCGGCGGCGAATTCCCGATTCCCGCAGGCTATTCCTGCGATCCCGTCACCCACGTCTGTACCACCCAGGTCACCTACAAGAAGTTCGGCATCTCCCTGAACTTCACTCCGGTCGTGCTCGCAGAAGGCCGCATCAGCCTGCGCGTGATGACCGAGGTCTCGGAGCTGTCGAATACGAACGCGATCACGCTGACGCAGGCGGTGTCCTCGAACTCGAGCAACTCGATCACCATCCCCTCGATCCAGACCCGCCGCGCGGAGACCACGCTGGAAATTCCCTCGGGCGGCTCGATGGCGATGGCCGGCCTGATCCAGCAGAAGACCAAGCAGGCCATCAACGGCCTGCCCGGCGTCGACCAGGTGCCGATCATCGGCGCGCTGTTCCGCAGCCAGGACTTCGTCAACAACGAGACCGAGCTGATGGTGATCGTGACACCCTATGTGGTGCGCGCGGTCGCCCAGAAAGAACTGGCACGGCCCGACGACGGCTTCGCGCCGGCCTCGGACGCGCAGTCGGCGCTGCTCGGCCGCATGAACCGTCTCTACGGCATCGCGCGCCGTGTCGATCCGATCGCCGGCACGCCGGGTGATTTCGGCTTCATCATCGACTGAGACGGACGGTTTGGGGACCGGACAAGAAACGGGGCTAGAGGGGACGATGACGACAACATCAGCCGATCGACGTCGCAGCTTAAGGATCGCGCTGGCACTGACGGGCCTCTCCGTCATGCTGGGCGCCTGCAACACCACCGGCGAGATCGTCACCCAGACGGTGCCGACCGACTATCGCCAGCGTCATCCGATCGCGGTCCAGGAAGGCAAGAAGTCGATCGTGATCTTCGTCGGCAAGGCGAGGGGTGGCCTCTCGGCCGCGCAGCATTCGGACGTCGCGGGCATCGCAAGGGACTGGGTGCGCGAAGGCACCGGCTCCGTCGTCGTCGACGTCCCCGTCGACAGCGCGAATTCGCGCGCGGCGGCCGCGACCTATCGCGAGATCCGATCCGTGCTCGCATCCGGCGGCGTGCCGTCGCGGGCCATCGTTCAGCATCCCTATCGCCCTGAAGATCCCGGGCTGCTGCCCACCATCCGTCTGAGCTATTCCAGGATTGCCGCGGTCGCCGGCCCCTGCGGGCTGTGGCCGGAGGACGTCGGACCCAACATCCTCGATCCCGGCTACAACGAGAACCGGCCCTATTTCAACCTGGGCTGCGCCAGCCAGCGCAATCTTGCGGCGATGATCGACAACCCCGCCGATCTCGAGCAGCCGCGCGCCGAGACCCCCGCCTATACCGCGCGACGCGACATCGCTTTCGAACGTTACCGCAAGGGCACGCCGATCGCGACCCCCTCACCCGACTCCGACAAGGCCAAACTCAGCGATACCGGCAAATGACACGCCTCCACGACGAAGACGCGGACGATCCGCAGCACCCCGAGGAACACATTGCGCCGGTTCCTCGCATCTCGGTGCAGGCCTTTTGCGAGACCGAGAAGACGCTCGCCGCGGTGACCGCGGCGGGGCAGGACCGCCGGCTCGCCAAGGCGCATCTCACCGCCAAGGACGGCGGCCTTGCCGCAGCGATCGAAGTCTATGAGACGATGCCGACGCCGAACGTGATCGTGATCGAATCCGACGGCACGCGCGACATCCTCGAGGGATTGGACGACCTCGCCGGCGTCTGCGACCCCGGCACGCGCGTGGTCGTGATCGGCAATCCCAACGACACCGCGCCCTATCGCGAGCTGGTGCGCCGAGGCGTCAACGATTATGTGGTCGGACCGGTCGAAACGCTCGACGTCGTCCGCTCGATCTGCAGCCTGTTCTCGGCCTCCGAGGCCATCATCACCGGCCGCGTCATCGCGGTGGTCGGCGCCAAGGGCGGCGTCGGCGCTTCCACCGTGGCGCACAACGTGGCCTGGACCATCGCCCGCGACCTTTCGCTCGATTCGGTCGTCATCGACCTCGACCTCGCCTTCGGCACCGCGGGCCTCGATTACAACCAGGACCCGGTGCAGGGCATCGCCAACGCAGTGCTGTCGCAGGACCGCCCGGACACGGCGCTGATGGAGCGCCTGCTCTCCAAATGCACCGAGCGCCTCAGCCTCCTCGCTGCGCCTGCCAGCCTCGACCGCGTCTACGATTTCGGCGCCGAAGCCTTCGACGCCATATTCGACACGCTACGCATGACCACCCCCTGCATCGTGCTCGACGTCCCGCACCAATGGTCCGGCTGGACGCGGCGCGCGCTGGTGAATGCCGACGACATCGTAATCGTCGCCGAGCCCGATCTCGCCAATCTGCGCAACACCAAGAACATGCTGAGCGTGCTGAAAGCAGCGCGACCGAACGACCGGCCGCCGCTGTACTGCCTCAACCAGGTCGGCATGCACAAGCGCGCGGAGATCGAGGTCAAGGCGTTCGCCAAGACCATGGAGAGCCAGCCGATCGCGGTGATCCCGTTCGATTCGAAACTGTTTTCGACTGCGGCCAATAACGGCCAGATGATCGCGGAAGTCTCCAAGAATCACCGCACCACCGAGCTGTTTCAGAACATGGCGAACCGTCTCGCCGGCCGCGGCGAGGTGAAGAAGCCGAAGCGCTCGTTGCTCGCGCCGCTGCTGAAGAAGCTGAAGGGCAGGCCTGGGCGCGGATCAGCCCCGCATCGCAAGGCGTCGTAGGGCCTGAGGCCTTTTCGGGCGAAGTGGATATCGGTTCGCGTCAGGAAAACGCATCAGAAGAGGATCTATGCGCGTGGGCTATTTGTCCGCCCGTTGCTGCTTCTTCGCCAGCAGCTGCCGCAGCGCAGTGACCTTTGCGGCGGCCTGATCGGGCGGCAGATCGGCCTTCACGAGGATTTCGGCCTCGGCCTCGCGGCCTTGCAATCCCAGCACGAGCGCCAGATTGGCGCGGACCCGCGCATCGTTCTGATTGCGCTGATAAGCGCGGCCGAGCACCTGTTCGGCCTTCGACAGATTGTTTTGCAGCATATAGGACAGGCCGAGATTGGACAGCACGGTCGGCTCGTTCGGCACGATCTTCAACGCCGCGGCGTAATATTGCTGCGCTTCCTCGTTGCGGCCGAGCTGATCGAGCGCCGCGCCCTGCGCCGACAGGATGCGCCAATCGGGATCCTCAGGCGAATGCGCGCGGCCGAGGACGTCGAAGGCCTGCTGGAAATTACCGTTGTCGGCGAGCGCTCGGCCATAGCCGGCGAGCAGCGCCTTGTTGCTGGAATGACCGAGCACGGCCTGCTCCATCACCGCGACCGCCTGCGCGCGCTGGCCGCTCTCGCGCAGCGCCTTGCCGTAGGCGAGCGCAATGTCGGGATCACCTGGCTTGGCGCGATAACGCTCGCGCAAAGCGTCCATGTCCGGCGTGGGGTCGGCCTTAACAGCCGTTTCCGATCTGACGCCGAGCGCGCCGGTCACGTCCTCGATGCCGGCGGTCTGGCAACCGCCGAGGGTGAGCACCAGGAGGGCGGGAAGCAGCAATCTCGCCGCAGGAAAGGCGAGGGACGAACGCTTGGACATACTCTGATCACTCGGCAACTGATCAGAGATGCTTACCGATTAACGCTAAAGTCCCGTTAAGGACGCGCTTCCCAAGGACCCTAGTCGGTGAATTCGGCGCCGAACTCGCAGCCGATGCGCCAGCGCAGGCGGCATTGCCGGGAATAGTCGGGCGCGAAGATGATGGTGAATTGCGGCGGCACTTCCAAAAATTCCGCCACCACTTTCACACCGCCATCCGAGATATCGGTGATCGTGCAGTCCCGCGGCAGCGACCCCGCGCCAAAATGGATCTTGGCGAGCCGGGTGCACATCCGACGTTCGCTTCTCCGGCGATTTGCTAGCATTTGAATTGTTCACCCGTTGACCACGGCCCATCCCGCAGCCCTAGGAGTAGCGGACATTCGTTGGAATGTGCTGAGGACAGAAGCCGGCATTCGAGGCGTAGTGTCGGCTTGGCGTTTACGAACGGTTAGGCTTCGTCGACCCTCCGGGGATCGTTCCCGTATTGTTCTTGCGGAGAGCGCCGGGCTCTGCTACCCCTAATTGTGCGAGAGGGGCAGGCTGGTTTGAGCATGGTTCAGCGGGTTTCTACCGTCGCCTTTGAGGGGATCGAGGCCCGCGCGGTCGACGTGCAGGTACAGGTGGCGCCCGGCCTGCCGGCCTTCGCCATCGTCGGCCTTCCGGACAAGGCGGTGTCGGAGGCGCG
>NZ_JALBGZ010000347.1:0-6633 GCF_023006515.1 Bradyrhizobium sp. PRIMUS42 | reverse complement strand
AGGCCGCATCGCCCTGGAGCTGGTCGCGCTCGCACATCGCGATCACCGAGACCTCGCGCCCCAGGGCGGCGAGCTCGGCGGCTGCGACAAAACCGTCACCGCCATTGTTGCCGGGCCCGGCCACGATCAGGATCGGCCCCTCCTCCACCAGCGCCTGGGCGGCCTCGGCGACCGCCTGTCCCGCGCTCAGCATCAGCTTGAAACCGGGCGTGCCGGCCGCGATGGCGAGCTGGTCCGCCCGCTGCATTTCGGCGTTGGTCAGAACTTCCATGCCACTTCCCTAGCACAATCGCCTTTTCAACAGGCATCTTCCGCGCCGATCCGACGCGGGGAACAACGATCTGCACACATATTGAACCGTTTGCCTATTTCGTAGTCTTCGCTATTTTGTGCAGGTTGGCGCCACCACTCAGAGATGCTCGTTAAAAGACTGATAACGCTCCAATAATCAGGGCATTTGCAACTTGGCATAGACCCTGCTTTCGAGGAAGCCGCTTCGGTTCGTCGTGCTCACTGGCATTTATCAGGTGTGTCGCCGGCCGTTGTTGCCGGACAGGTCAGGTATCCCGGCTTAGCGAAGACAAGATCGTGCGTTAAGAAAAGCGCATCCTGACGAAGACGTTGCTATTTGATCGAAAGGCCGGGAGGCGCGCAGTGAAGAAAATCGAAGCCATCATCAAGCCATTCAAGCTCGACGAGGTGAAGGAAGCGCTTCAGGAAGTCGGCCTTCAGGGCATCACTGTCACCGAAGCCAAGGGCTTTGGCCGGCAGAAGGGGCACGCCGAGCTCTACCGCGGCGCAGAATACATCGTCGACTTCCTGCCCAAAGTGAAGATCGAGATCGTGATCGGCGATGATCTGGTCGAGCGCGCCATCGACGCGATCCGCCGCGCCGCGCAGACCGGGCGCATCGGCGACGGTAAGATCTTCGTCTCCAACATCGAAGAGGCGATCCGCATCCGAACCGGCGAATCCGGGCTGGACGCTATCTGAGCCGGGTGCTATCCCGAATTTTGCGACACTCCGACTAGAATGAAGGCTGCTTCGGCGGCCTGATTTCGTTTGTGCGGTCGCGCAAAACTCGCCCGAGCGAGAATAATTTTGCTCATCTGGAAACCGACCCGCAGAGCCAAAAGGGGTATGCATGAAGACCGCCAAAGACGTCCTGAAATCGATCAAGGACAACGACGTCAAGTACGTCGACCTGCGCTTCACCGATCCGCGCGGCAAGTGGCAGCATGTGACGTTCGACGTCAGCATGATCGACGATGACATCTTCGCCGAAGGAACGATGTTCGACGGCTCCTCGATCGCCGGCTGGAAAGCGATCAACGAGTCCGACATGTGCCTGATGCCGGATCCGGTCACCGCGACGATCGATCCGTTCTTCGCCGAGACCACCATGGTCATCACCTGCGACGTGCTCGAGCCGACCACCGGCGAGCCCTACAACCGCGACCCCCGCGGCATCGCCAAGAAGGCCGAGGCCATGGTGAAGTCGATGGGCGTGGGCGACAGCGTGTTCGTGGGCCCTGAAGCCGAGTTCTTCGTGTTTGACGACGTGCGCTACTCGGCCGAGCCCTACAAGACCGGTTTCCGGCTCGACTCCTCGGAGCTGCCGACCAATTCCGACACCGAATATGAAGGCGGCAATCTCGGCCACCGCATCCGCACCAAGGGCGGCTACTTCCCGGTCCCGCCGCAGGACTCGGTGCAGGACATGCGCTCCGAGATGCTCGGCGCCATGGCCAAGATGGGCGTCAAGGTCGAGAAGCATCACCACGAGGTCGCGTCCGCCCAGCACGAGCTCGGCATGAAGTTCGACACGCTGACGCTGATGGCCGACCACATGCAGATCTACAAGTACTGCATCCACCAGGTCGCGCACATCTACGGCAAGACCGCCACCTTCATGCCGAAGCCGATCTTCGGCGACAACGGCTCGGGCATGCACGTGCACCAGTCGATCTGGAAGGACGGCAAGCCGGTGTTCGCCGGCAACAAATACGCCGACCTGTCGGAGACCTGCCTGCACTACATCGGCGGCATCATCAAGCACGCCAAGGCGATCAACGCCTTCACCAACCCGTCGACCAACTCCTACAAGCGTCTGGTCCCGGGCTATGAGGCCCCCGTGCTGCTCGCCTACTCCGCGCGCAACCGCTCGGCCTCCTGCCGCATCCCCTACACCGCCTCGCCGAAGGCCAAGCGCGTCGAGGTGCGCTTCCCCGATCCGATGGCCAACCCCTATCTCGGCTTCGCCGCGATGCTGATGGCCGGCCTCGACGGCATCAAGAACAAGATCGATCCGGGTCCGGCGATGGACAAGGACCTCTACGACCTGCCGAAGGAAGAGCTGAAGCAGATCCCGACCGTCTGCGGTTCGCTCCGCGAGGCGCTCGAAAACCTCGACAAGGATCGCGGCTTCCTCAAGAACGGCGGCGTGTTCGACGACGACTTCATCGACGCTTACATCGAGCTGAAGATGACCGAAGTCGCCCGCTTCGAAATGACCCCGCACCCGGTCGAGTTCGAAATGTACTATTCGGGCTAAGCGGCCCGAGCTACATGCGACAGTCAAAAGGCGCTCCGCGAGGGGCGCCTTTTCGTTTGGGTTGTTCACAGGTGGAGCAGCCGAGGGGCAATCCGTCCTGCACGCTAGGATCGGTTTCGCTTCGCTCTACCCGTCCTGCAGCTCACTTACGGATATCCGATGGAGATGCACCGTAGACGCGGCGAAAGGTGCGATTGAAGTACGAGATGTCGTTGAAGCCGGATTGATGTGCGATTTCGCTGATCGAGCGGCCAGCGAGGCTCACATCGGTCAGCATCCTGTAGGCCGAGGCCAGCCGCTGATTGAGGACGAACTCGGTAAAGCTCGTACCTTCGAGCTCGAACAGCCTGCGGACATAGGATTTTGAGATGCCCTGCTTGGCCGCCACGGCGTCCAGGCTGAAGCCGGGATTGCCGGACTGAGCGCTAATGTGGGCTTTTATGCTCCGCATTCGGGCGGCCGCAACGCCGCCCTTGTTCGCCATCTCGGCGGCATCCGGAGTCGCGCCCAGCAACAGGGCACCGAGGTCAAGCATATGGCTCACGACGGCCCGCCGCATTGCGGCGTTCGCGAGCGACTGTCTCTCATTGACGATGCCGAGATAATCCAGAAAGAGCGAAAGCGCCGGATTCTGCCTGTCGAGCGGTCTGCCGATGGCGTCGTCGAAGTTTCTGACCATGGGCGCAATCAGCGCGCGGCTGATCCGCCAGGTCACCACACGCCTCGCCGTGTAGTTGGTCGCAGTCCCCGGCAATCCATTCGTCGTCAGAATCGCGTCGCCGGGACCGAGATGCGTCTCGTGACCATTCTGGTTATGGGTCGCCGCGCCATCGCGGTTGAGCACGATCACCGGATCGTCGTTGTCGATCATCGCTTCGGTGTGGCGACAGAAAATCGGAGAAGCGGTCGCGACCGCCACGGACATTCCGGGCAGTGCACGCAACTTCATGTCAATCTGGAGCGCCGTGTCGGGCAACGGCTCGATCTCCAGCTTGAGAATTTCACGGCCGTAGATCTGGTGAAAGGCTTCCGTCCTGTCGTGCTCGGCAAATGCGGAGCTGGACAGCTCCAATGCGATCAATTCGTCGCCCGTATCCAACGCACCGCTCCATAAGAGTGAGATTGCCCGGCGCTCCTTTTGTCGCAGGAAATCCCGCAGCGTTCAAAGCCCTTTCAGGCCGCGCCTGCTTCGGCTCGCGCAGCGATGCAGGCTCGGCCTGATGCGACGTCGGCGCCGGACCGACGCGCCCGCCGATGTGGCAAGCCGATCACAGGTGATGGCAATCGTCGGACTTGTGGTGATCTGTCCAAGTCGGTGTAGCGCGTGCCCCAAGCCGAAGCGGCCCACTCCCAGTATAGCTCCTTGACGTCGCTCCAAAATGCGCGCGCCGGTTGCAGAGGGCTCAATGGCAATCACGGGAAAATTTGTTTCGGCTGTTTCAATTGGTCTTGCCTTGACGCAGGCGGCTTCAGCCGCGGACTTCCCCGTCAAGGCGGCAGCACTCCCGGCTCCCGCTTTCGACTGGAGCGGCGTCTATGTCGGCGTGCATGCCGGCTATGGCGGCGGCATGAAGGATTGGACGAACCAGCAACTCAACTTTCCCACCGGCGGCTTCTTGGGCGGCGCGCAAATCGGCATCAACAAGCAGATCGCCAGCCTCGTGTTCGGCGTCGAGTTGGAGGGATCCTGGGCTGACATCGGCGGCTCACAATCGCTGACGATCGGCAGCATGGGGCCGTTCTTCCTGGGCACGGTCACGGCGTCAGGCAATTCCAAAATCGAGGGGATGGCCACCGTCACCGGGCGGGCCGGCCTCGCCGCCGACCGCTGGTTTGTCTTCGCCAAGGGCGGGCTGACCGGGGCCTGGGAGAAGCATTCGTACAACCTGGCGCTCAACGATGCTTTCGGCGGAACGATTGTCGAGAACCTGAGTGCCCGCGAATTTCGCTGGGCCCCCACGATCGGCTTTGGCGCCGAATACGCCCTTGATGGCCGATGGTCGGTCAAGGCCGAGTACGACTACGTGGCGTTCGGCACGCGGACCACGCCCCTCGCCGGTCCGGCCACGTTCAATGGCGTACCTGTACCCAACTTCAGGCTGAACGAGCCGATCACGCAGGACGGCGTCCACCTGGTCAAGGTCGGAGCGAACTACCGGCTTGGCGCGACCACGGTCGATGCGATCTATCCGCCCGTCAAACCGGCGCCGGGCACCGACTGGACCGGCGCTTTTCTGGGCGTGCAGGGCGGTTACGGACTCGGCCACATGGAACGCTCGACGTTCGTTGATCCGGCCAATCCCGGAAGCGGCGCTTACGACGTGAACGGCTGGCTCGGCGGCGTCAACGGAGGCGTCAACGTCCAGTCCGGTGCGCTCGTCTTCGGCGTCGAAGCCGAGTGGATGTGGACGGGCCTGCGGGGCGGTCAGACTCTCACGGGTCCCGATGCGTTCTTCGGCGGCACTGCGGTCACCAAGCTCGACAGCTCGATTGACTGGCTGGCTATCGCCAGCGCCAGGGCGGGTTTTGTCGTCGGCGACCGACTGATGATCTATGGCAAGGGCGGCATCGCGATCGCCAGCGAGAGACACTCGGGAAGCACCGTCGAACCCCTCCCCGCTGTGGCCGGGCTCTTCACGGCATCCACCAGCGGAACGGCCGTGCATTCCGGAATCGCCGTTGGCGTCGGCGCCGAATACGCGCTGGGCGGCAACTGGTCGATCAAGGGCGAGTACGATTACATCAAGATGATCGCGCAGCAGCATACCGACACCGGTATTCTGACGCTCAGTGCAGGCCCTGGGACGGATCAGGGCAATATCGCCCCGGGAGCAGACAAGGTCGGTCAGACTCTGAATTTGTTCAAACTGGGAGTGAACTACCACCTCAATCCGTTGCCCGGCCTGGCCACGGCACGCAACTGATCGGAGACAAAGTCCGTCTCACCGGCACTCGCGTCCAGAGCTCACGCCGTCTTGCGCTGCGGCGTGACATGATCGAGCAGTCCCGCCCCAGCCGAAGACGATGGTCGGGCCCCTCGTCCGCGACGACGTGCAGTCGCCGCGCCTCTCACGTGCAAAAATGCGCTCTACCACGTCGCCGTGAACGCCCGCTGCAGCTCGGCCGGCGCCGTCACGCCGCCCGCGATCAGCAACTGGGTGAGGACGCGAGCCTTTTGCGGATTGAGGTCCTCGGACACGACAAAACCGTTCTTGTCGTCGTCGACCTCGACGTTGCGGGTGACGAAGCCGGATCGAACCCGCGTGGACCGGACGACGATGATGCCCTTCTTCGCCGCCGCCTCGAGCGCATCGAGCGCCGGCTTCGACGTGTTGCCGTCGCCGACCCCGGCCAGCACGATGCCCTTGGCGCCGTGGGAGATGGCGTCCTCGATCGGAACGGCATCCATGTTGGCGTGCGAGTAGACGATCTCGACGCGGGGCAATTGCTCGCCGGCCGGGAGTTGATATGTCGTCCGCTTGAAGCCGCCGGCCTGGGTCATGAACCGGATGCCACCGGCGGTGTCGACATAGCCGACCGGGCCGTCATTGGCAGAGCTGAACGTCTCGATGCTCGTGGTGTTGGTCTTGGTGACCGATCGGGCGCCTTGAATCTTGTCGTTCAGCACGGCCATGACGCCACGGCCGCGCGCGCGGGGATCGGCGGCGACCTGCAC
This sequence comes from Bradyrhizobium sp. PRIMUS42, assembly GCF_023006515.1. Taxonomy (NCBI): domain Bacteria; kingdom Pseudomonadati; phylum Pseudomonadota; class Alphaproteobacteria; order Hyphomicrobiales; family Nitrobacteraceae; genus Bradyrhizobium; species Bradyrhizobium sp. PRIMUS42. Next base: position 403 of record NZ_JALBGZ010000347.1, on the reverse strand, counting down.
CGCCTCGTACAGATTGCCGGGGCCGTCCGCGCTGACGGCCGTGGCCGGACGCATCGAGCCGACGATCACCACCGGCTTGTCGCCGCGCACCACGTTGTCGAGGAAGAACGCCGTCTCCTCCAGCGTATCGGTGCCATGGGTGATGATGATTCCGTCGGCTTCGTTCTTGTCGAAGGCATCCTGGATGCGACGGGCCAGCGCGAACCAGACCTTGTCGTTCATGTCTTGCGAGCCGATCGACGAAATCTGCTCGGCGTTGATCCTGGCGAGCTTGTCCAGGCCCGGCACCGACGCCATCAGCTGTTCGCCCGTGATCTGGCCGGATTTGTAGGCGCCGGTCGCGCGCGCGTCGGCCTGCCCTGCGATGGTGCCTCCGGTCGCCAGCACGAGAATGCGCGGCAGG
>NZ_JALBGZ010000346.1:0-6663 GCF_023006515.1 Bradyrhizobium sp. PRIMUS42 | reverse complement strand
CTGCGCCGGCGGTCGGCACGCCAGAAACGCTGGAAGATCAGCTCGCGCTCGGCCTCCGCGATCCCCGGGCCGCAATCGCGCACGCGCACCGAGCCGTCCTCGTCCACCTCGACGTCGACGGTGGTGTCCTTCGCGGTAAATTTGATGGCATTTTCGGCCAGATTGAAGATCGCACGCTGGAGCATCTCCGAATTGCCGTGGATCTTGACCGGCGCGTCGGTACCCTTCAGCGCAATGTCCTTGTGCTGGCTGATCGCGAACGGTGCGATCGAGGCGACCACATCGGCGCAGACGGCGCGCAAATCCGCGGTCTCGCCGGGATCTAGCACCAGGGTGTCGAGCTCGGCGATCTCCAGGAGCTGGGCGACGAGCCGGCTCATGGCTTCGATGTCGGCATGCAGCGCCTGCCGTGCCGCGCGATCGTCAAGCGTCTCGATCCGCGTGCGCAGGATCGTGAGCGGCGTGCGCAATTGATGCGCGGCATCCGCCGTGAACTGTCGTTGCAACCGAAAGCCGTCCTCGAGGCGGTCGAGCGCCTGGTTGACGGCGGTGACGAGCGGCAAGATCTCGCGGGGGATCTGTTCCGTCGGCAAGCGGATATCGGTGCGCGCCGGACCGATATTGCTGGCCTCCTCGGAGGCCTTCCACAGCGGCGCGATCGCACGGCGGAAGATGATGATGTCGGTGGCAAGCAGGACCAACAGGATCGGGATGGTGATCCACCCCACCCGCCGGAAGAAGTTCGAAACGATGTCGTCGATGATGACGTCGCGATGCGCGAGGTCCTCGGCGACCTGGACGCGCACCGTCTTGCCGTCGATGTCCCGGGTGACCGCGGCGCCGGAAATGCTCTCCGACGAGCGCGCTGCAGCGGCGGAGCGCGGGTGCGAGGAGAACAGCAAGCGGCCCTCCGCATCGCGAATGTCGTACTGATAGCGGCCGTAAGCATCCGAGTAGAGCCCCTTCAGGCTGTCGGGCAGATTGAACGTCATGAGGCCGTCCGGCTGCGCAACGATGCGCTGCGCCAGCACTTCGGCCTGGGCCCGCATGGCATCGCGATGCAGCTGGTCGATCTCGGAATTGAGCAGCCAGAACAGTACCAGCGGCAGGAAGATCGCGACCACCGCCACCGCCAGGATGTGCAGGAACACGATGCGCCAGATCAGCGATTTGAACGTCGGCGACCTGCCATAGGACCCGGCATGGGATCCGACGTTGGATCCGACCCGGGCCACGCTATTTCTCCACGTCCATGAGATAGCCGACGCCGCGGATGGTATGGATCACGACCTTGGCGCCGTGTTCAGCGAGCTGCTTGCGCAACCGCGACACATAGACCTCGACGGCGTTGGAGGCGACCTCGCCGTCCAGCCCGAAGATGTGGTCCTCGACGTTCTTCTTCGGCACCACCCGCCCCTGCCGGCGCAGCAGGATCTCGAGCACCGAGGTCTCGCGCGCAGAGATGATCCGCGGCTGGTCGTCGACGAAAATCTGGCGGCTCTCGGTGTCGTAGACGAGGTTGGCGAGACTGAGCGAGCGGCCGAGCAGTTGGCCGGGCCGGCGCAGGATCGCCTCCAGCCGCGCCACCAGTTCCTCCATCGCGAACGGCTTTGCGAGATAGTCGTCGGCACCGCTACGGAGGCCGCTGACGCGGTCCTGCAGGCCGCCACGCGCGGTGAGCACCAGCACGGGGAGCGGTTCCATCTTGAGGCGCAGCTCGCGCAACACCGACAGACCGTCGCCGTCGGGCAGCCCGAGGTCGAGGATCATCGCAGCATAGCTGACACTGCTCACCGCCTCGCGCGCCTCGGCCGCGCTGCCCACGATGTCGCTCTGGTAGCCGGCCGCCGCCAGCCCGCCCGCGACGAGACGCGACAGCTCGGCATTGTCCTCGACGATCAGAAGGCGCATCGCATATCCGCCGGATACTCAGGTCGCCGCACAGCTCGCGCGGCATCTTCGTTCTTTTCAAGCATTCCGGTCGCCTCGGCCAGCGAAAAAGCACGGGCTGGTCGCCCTGTCCTGTCAGATTCATGTAAGCCCGGAGCCGCCTGTCTCCAGTAGGCGGCCGCCGCATGCTTGATCAAACGTCGCCGCGTCCGCCCCGTTGCGGAGCTCGGATCGCTGCCCCATCATGTCGTCATGCATCCATCATCGGCACTCATTGTGTTCGGCGGCCTTCCGGGCACTGGCAAGACGACGATTTCCCGCGAACTGACCATTCGGCTCGCGGCGACATATCTTCGTATCGATTCGATCGAGCAGGCGTTGAAGGACGCTAGCCTTACGGTCAACGCAGAGGGCTATGCCATAGCCAACGCGCTGGCGGCCGAAAATCTCAAGCTCGGGCGCATCGTTGTCGCCGACTGCGTTAATCCAGTGCTGGCAAGCCGCGCTGCGTGGCGGCAATGTGCCTTGCAGACCTCGGCACGCTTGGTCGAGATCGAAGTGGTTTGCAGCAAAGCGGTGCTGCACCGGCGACGCGTGGAGAGCCGTACGCCCGACATTGATGGCCTCAAACTCCCAAGCTGGAATGATGTCGTGAGCCGAACGTATGAACCGTGGGATCGAGAGCATCTGGTGCTCGATACGGCCGATTGTTCGCTCGATGATCTGCTGGAGCGAGCAGAGACTTATATTCGCGACAAGATTGGCTAGCTCGCAGGATGGCCGCTTCTAAAAGCAGCTCTGAGTTCGGCCAGTTGATCGCTTGTTGCGCCGAGCTCCGCCTCGGTCCGACTCGCAGGCAAATCCACGTACGCGATCGGCTGTTCGAACTGGCTCGCCGTGAAGTCGAACCTCTTGCCGTCGATCCGATTGTAAAAATGGTCGCCAGCCGGCAGCGGCGTCTTCAGCAACTCGCCGCCGAACAGTTCATGAATGAGCAACGACGTGACGTTGCATTGTCCCGACGCCGGATTGCTCGCCGTCCATTTGCTGGCCGTCGACAGCGACCAGGCCTTGTGCAGCGTTCTCAAAACGTCGTCGGGATCGAAGCTCATCATCTCAAAATGGGCGCCCACGAATTTCGGATTATTCGTTCTCGCACCATACCACTGTTGGCCGGCCAGCCAACGTGCTCCGGCGTTTGCAGGATCTGCCGGGCGAAACGAGCCCTTGGATCGAGCCGGTTCCGGAGTACCTTCTCCCGCACACCGTAACACCCGGTCCGCTTCCGCAAGGGCCGCTTGCGCCCCTGATTTTCTCACGGCTTATCAAGCCCTTGGCTACTGTGCATGGGGTTGTTTTTCACTTTTTTTGGTCTCGTCGCCTCCAACTGAATATGACAACGCCCCGGTGCTTTCGCGCCGGGGCGTTGCCTGCGAGAGACGACGTGATCAGCTCTGCGAGCGCCGCGCCATGAAGATGTCGTAGCCGACCTCGGCGACCTGGAACCAGGCGTAGCCGTCGCTCGTGAACTTGGCGAGGGAGTCGTGCACCTTCTTGAAGTTGGCGTTGGTCGCGCCGACCTCGGCGTGCAGCTCTTTGGCGGCCTTGTGGCAGGCGTCCATGATCGGCGGCGAGAAGGCGTGCAACTTGGCGCCGTTGGCGAGGAGCTTCTTCAACGCGAGCGGATTGGCTGTGTCGTAGCGCGCCATCATGTAGTTGTTGGCGTAGTGGCCGGCCTGCTCCAGCACGCTCTGGTAATATTTCGGCAGCGCGTTCCATTTGTCGAGGTTGACGAAAGCAAGCAGCATCGGTCCGCCTTCCCACCAGCCGGGATAGTAATAGTGCGGCGCGATCTTGTAGAAGCCGAGCTTCTCGTCGTCATAGGGCCCAACCCATTCGGCGGCGTCGATGGTGCCCTTCTCCAGCGCGGGATAGATGTCGCCGCCGGCGAGCTGCTGCGGCACCACGCCGAGCTTCTGGAGCACGCGGCCGGCAAAGCCGCCGACACGGAATTTCATGCCCTTGAGATCGTCGGGCGTGTTGACCTCTTTCCTGAACCAGCCGCCCATCTGACAACCGGTGTTGCCCGCGAGCAGCGAGACGACGTTGTAGCTCTTGTAGAACTCGTTGAGCACGTCGCGCCCGCCGCCCTGCATGTACCAGGCCTGGTTGATGCGCATGTTGGGACCGAACGGCACGGCCGAGCCGAAGGTGAAGGTCGGATCCTTGCCGAAATAGTAGTAGGAGGCGGTGTGGCCGATTTCGCAGGTGCCGTTCTGCACGGCGTCGAGCACCTGCAGGCCCGGCACGATTTCGCCGGCCGCGAAGATCTGGATCTGGAATTTGTTGTCGGTCGCTTCCGCGACCATCTTGCACATCATCTCGGCGCCGCCAAACAACGTGTCGAGTGATTTCGGCCAGCTCGTCGGCATGCGCCATTTGATTTCCGGCATCGATTGCGCGATCGCGGGAGCCGCGAGCGTGGCGGCGCCGGCCGCGCCAAGTCCTGTGACCTTGATGAAGTCTCTTCTCTTCATGATTTCCTGCCCTGATGGATCGTGATGGTGGGCCTTCTTGCCGAGGCTTGGCATCACCATGACGCAAGCCGCCGCCCAATTCCATCCCGATCGCACTGCGGCAAACAAAAAGCCCGACCTCCAGGGGAGGCCGGGCTTTCCGGTCTTGCGACTTTAGGCCTAGGCGATCAGCCGCGCGTGCGCGAGCGGATCATGAAGCTGTCGTAGGTATATTCGGCAACCTGCCACCACAGATATTCGTCGGAGCGGTAGGCCTGCATGGCGTCGATCGACTTCTTGAAGTCGGCGTTCTTGGCCGAGATCTCGGCCCACAGCTCGTTGGTCGCCTTGAGGCAGGCCTCCAGCACCTCGTTGGTGAAGGGACGAAGCTGGGTGCCGCCGGCAACCAGGCGCTTGAGCGCCGCCGGGTTCTGCATGTCGTAGCGCGCGGCCATCCAGGTGTTGGCATTGGTCATCGCGTTGGTGAGGATCGCCTGGTAGTTCTTCGGCAGCGCGTTCCACTTCTCCAGGTTGGCGAAGGCATGGACGGTCGGACCACCTTCCCAGAAGCCCGGATAATAGTAGTACTTGGCGACCTTGGCGAAGCCGAGCTTCTCGTCATCGTAGGGGCCGACCCACTCGGCGGCGTCGATGGTGCCCTTTTCAAGCGCCGGATAGATGTCGCCGCCGGCGAGCTGCTGCGGCACCACGCCGACCTTCTGAAGCACCTGGCCTGCGATGCCGCCGATGCGCATCTTGAGGCCGGAGAGATCGGCGACGGTCTTGATCTCCTTGCGGAACCAGCCGCCCATCTGGGTGCCGGTGTTGCCGCACGGGAAGCCGATCACGTTCGACTTCTTGAAGAACTCGTTGCCAAGCTCCATGCCGCCACCCTGGTACCACCAGGAGTTCTGCTGGCGTGCGTTGAGGCCGAACGGCACCGAGGCGTAGATCGCGAAGGTCGGGTCCTTGCCGACGTAATAGTATGAGACGGTGTGGCACATCTCGACGGTGCCGTTGGAAGTCGCATCGAGCGCCTGGAGGGCCGGGACGATTTCGCCGCCGGCGAACACCTGGATCTGGAATTTGTTGTCGGTCATCTCGGCGACGTATTTCGCCATCTGCTCGGCGCCGCCATAGATGGTATCGAGCGACTTCGGGAAGCTCGAAGTCAGGCGCCACTTGACCTCGGGCGAGGATTGCGCGATCGCCGGCGAGGCCACTGCGGTCGCCGCCGCGCCTGCTGCCGACACTTTCAGAAAATCACGACGCTTCATCTTCAGGTCTCTCCTTGCTGGGGCGTTTCCCCTTGACTTCTCTTCTTGCGGCCGCTCATTCCGGCGACGCGTTAGGGCCGCGTCGCCGAAGGGGCTTGACTGCCGTGGCCTTTAACACGGAAGCCCCGCTTGCGGAACGCGACAATGGCATGACGGGGCTCTACGAAAGTCGCATCTCCCCAAAGAAATGAGGAGGCGCGCCGCGGGCGGCCGATTCAGGCCGCCGCGATGACACCCTTGATCTGGTCCCGGACCTGCCCTGCAATGGCGCGGTAGATCGCCGCATGGGGACCGTCCGGCTCGCTGTCGACGACGGGATTGCCGGCGTCCGAGGTGGCGCGAATCGCCATGTGCAGCGGGATCTCGCCGAGGAACGGCACCTCGAGCTTCTCGGCCTCGTGCCGCGCCCCGCCATGGCCGAAAATGTCCGACTTGGTGCCGCAATGCGGGCACTGGAAGTAGCTCATGTTCTCGACGATGCCGAGCACGGGCACGTTGACCTTCTTGAACATGGCAAGTCCCCGCCGCGCATCGATCAGGGACAGGTCCTGTGGGGTCGAGACGATCACCGCGCCCTTCAGCGGCACGTTCTGCGCCAGAGTGAGCTGGGCATCGCCGGTGCCCGGCGGCATGTCGACCACGAGAACGTCGAGCTTGCCCCATTCGACATCGCGCAGCATCTGCGTCACCGCCGACATCACCATCGGACCGCGCCAGATCATCGCGGTCTCCTCCTCCACCAAAAAGCCGATCGACATGATGGCGAGGCCGAAGCGCCGGAGCGGAATCATTTTGCGCTCGTCGTTCAGCTGCGGCTTGTCGTGCAGACCGGTCAGGCGCGGCACCGAAGGGCCGTAGATGTCGGCATCGAGCAACCCGACCTTGAGACCGAGGTCCCGCAGACCCAGCGCCAGGTTCAGCGCGGTGGTCGACTTGCCGACGCCGCCCTTGCCGGAGGCGACCGCGATCACGGCGGAGAC
>NZ_JALBGZ010000345.1:0-6680 GCF_023006515.1 Bradyrhizobium sp. PRIMUS42 | reverse complement strand
CTTGCGCGCAGCCGGCTGCCAGGCGGCGTCGCCCTTCGCCTCCTCCGCGGCACGGCGCTGGGTTAGCTCCTCATCGGAGACCTCCAGGCTGATGCTGCGGTTCGGGATGTCGATCGCGATGCGATCGCCGGTGCGGACCAGACCGATGTTGCCGCCTTCGGCCGCTTCCGGCGACAGGTGGCCGATCGAGAGGCCCGAGGAGCCGCCGGAGAAACGTCCGTCGGTGACGAGCGCGCAGGCTTTGCCGAGGCCCATCGATTTCAGATAGCTCGTGGGATACAGCATCTCCTGCATGCCGGGGCCGCCGCGCGGGCCTTCGTAGATGATGACCACGATCTCGCCGGCGACCACCTTGCCGCCCAGAATGCCCTCGACGGCGGCGTCCTGGCTTTCGAACACGCGCGCGGGGCCTTCGAATTTCAGGATCGAGGCATCGACGCCCGCGGTCTTCACGATGCAGCCGTCCTGCGCGAGGTTGCCGTAGAGCACGGCGAGGCCGCCGTCCTTGCTGAAGGCGTGCTCGAGGTTGCGCACGACGCCCTTCTCGCGGTCGGCGTCCAGCTCGTCGTAGCGACGCTCCTGGCTGAAGGCGACCTGGGTCGGGATGCCGCCGGGCGAGGCGCGGAAGAAGGTGCGGACCGTCTCGCTCTTGGTCCGCTTGATGTCCCAGCGCTCCAGCGCCTCGTTCATGGTCGGCGCGTGCACGGTCGAGACCGAGGTGTCGATCAGGCCGGCGCGGTCGAGCTCGCCCAGAATGCCCATGATGCCGCCGGCGCGATGTACGTCCTCGACGTGAACGTCGGCCACCGACGGCGCGACCTTGCACAGCACGGGCACGCGGCGCGACAGCCGGTCGATGTCCTTCATGGTGAACTCGACCTGCCCTTCATGGGCGGCGGCGAGCAGATGCAGCACGGTGTTGGTCGAGCCGCCCATCGCGATGTCGAGCGTCATCGCGTTCTCGAACGCCTTGAAGTTCGCGACGTTGCGCGGCAGCACGGAGGCATCGTCCTGCTCGTAATAGCGGCGGACGAGATCGACGATGGTGTGGCCGGCCTCGACGAACAGGCGCTTGCGATCGGCATGGGTCGCGACCACCGTTCCGTTGCCGGGCAGCGCGAGGCCAAGCGCCTCGGTCAGGCAGTTCATGGAGTTGGCGGTGAACATGCCCGAGCATGAGCCGCAGGTCGGGCACGCCGAGCGCTCGATCACCTTGACGTCCTCGTCGCTGACCTTGGAATCGGCCGCCGCGACCATGGCGTCGATGAGGTCGACCGCTTTGGTCTTGCCCTCCAGCTTGACCTTGCCGGCCTCCATCGGGCCGCCCGAGACGAACACGGCGGGGATGTTGAGCCGCAGCGCTGCCATCAGCATGCCGGGCGTGATCTTGTCGCAGTTGGAGATGCAGACGAGGCCGTCGGCGCAGTGCGCGTTGGCCATGTACTCGACGCTGTCGGCGATCAGCTCGCGCGACGGCAGGCTGTAGAGCATGCCGTCATGGCCCATGGCGATGCCGTCATCCACTGCAATGGTGTTGAACTCCTTGGCGACGCCGCCGGCCTGCTCGATCTCGCGGGCGACGAGTTGGCCGAGGTCCTTGAGATGGACGTGGCCGGGCACGAACTGGGTGAAGGAGTTGACGACGGCGATGATCGGCTTGCCGAAATCGCCGTCCTTCATGCCCGTCGCGCGCCAGAGGCCGCGGGCGCCCGCCATGTTGCGGCCGTGGGTGGTGGTGCGGGAGCGATAGGCTGGCATGGCGGTTTCCGTCCTCGGTTTGACCGGCCGGGCGGGAAAATATGGAGCCGCCTCAGGCCTTTGTGGCCGGATAGCGCACGGGGTGCCGCCACGCAACGGGAACTTGCCCTGAAAGGGCCCCGATTGCCCCCGTGCAAGTCTCCCCTGCTTCCGGCGCGGGCTCTCTGACGTCCTCCGGACGCAGCGCAGCGTCTCTACGACGATGCGCTGCAGAGCCGGGGCCCACGTGGTAGCGAGTGCTCATGGGATCGTGGCTGTCGATCTTGAAGCCCCAGAACGGGCCGTGGATGCCCAGCCGGCCGGTATGGCCTGAGAGCATCTGCTTGATCTCGCCAGCCGTGCTGCGCCAATCGCTATCGAGCAGATCCGCGCGGAAGAAATCCTGGATTTCGAGATCACGCGGCCTTTCGAGAAGCCAGTCGCGATGCGCGGGGATCGATTTGATGGACAATGCAGCACCCAGCACCGGCTTCGACATGGCTTGCTCCTTGGCTGTCAGCGATGACCGGAGCAGCGCTAGACCAGTTCAATGACAGGCCGGTGAAATCGAGGTTCTGCAGCGCTGGGAGATGTGGACATCCTGTCGATCGCGTGCTGCGGATCGAGCAACAGCCATCAAACCACCGATGCCGAACGAGCACATGGCAAGCGGTATCTGTGTCCGTAGTGATCCGGAATGGAGTCCTATAGCGATGTCGCGTACATCGCGGGACATCGATCGGCGGCCACTTCCACGGGCATCACCCTCTGATCGCGCTACATGGGGTTGGGGGACCACATGGGGCGGGGGATTGAAGGCTGGGGCAAGGTGACGAGGTCCGGACTCCTAGGCACTCCGGACCTCGAAACTTTTTGGATTAAACGCAGCAACGCGCCGTCCGGAGGGGCATCCGGGCGGCGCGTTGTCGTTTCAGCGTGTTCTTCGGCTAGCGCGGCTGCGGCTCGAGTGTGACCGTGCAGTCGCCCTGCCCTTGCGTTGCGACCACGATATTGCCCGCGGGAGCGCCGAGGGCGATCGGCGCGGACGAGCCGCCGCCGGGCATCTGGACAATCACGCTCACGGAATCGGTGCGCGCGGTCGATCCCACGGTTGTGGGCTCTGCCTGGGCAACATTGCCCGAGGCGTCGCGCCGCATGATCTGGCAGTTAACGGGGCTTGCCCCGGTCGCCGCCATGCTCTGGCTCTGGCCGGCGCTACCGCCCATCTGCGCGCGGGCCCGCGACGGATCGCGCGGCACCTGGCTGACGATGCGATGCGAGCGCGGCTCCACAATGACGACCTCGTCATCCGTCGCGAAGTACTCGTAGTCCCGATATTCCGGTTCAATCGAGACGATCTCGGGCGGAAGCCGATGGAGACGCACGCGCGGCGGAATCGTCTCGCCGACCCGGATCGAGATGTTCAGATTGCGCTCCGGCTGCGCCAGGCGTGCGCGGCTGACCGTTTCGGAGATCCGAACCTGCTTCTCGGACGTCACCTGGGTCTGCTGATTGACCTGCGTGTTGGTCTGCATCGTCCGATTGGCTTGATTGGTCTGCGTGCCCGAGGTAGCAGGCGCGGTCTGAGCATTGTTGGTCGGAGCCGTCCGGTTCGTGTCCGTCGCGGTGGCCGGCCGGTTGTTCTGCTGCGCCGGCTGTTGCTCGGCGGCATTGCGCGGCGGCTGGGCCTGGTTGCGCTCGTTCTGGTTGGCCGTTGCCCCAGTGCGCTCGTTCTGCTGGCCAGCCGGGCCGGTCTTGGACTTCTCGGACTCGGCCGTTGATTTCTGCGGCGCTGACTTGTCCTGCTTCGTCTCAGCGCTGCTCTTGCTGTCGCGTCCCGGTTTCGCGCTCTCGGCTTCACGGTTGCGATCGCGCGCAGGCTCGCGGGATTCTTGTGCCTGATCCCTAGCCTTCGGCTGGTTACGCTCGGCAGAATTGGCAGGCTGGCGCTTGTCATCATTCGCCTCCTGCTTGGCCGGGCCGCCCTTCTCTTCTCGGCCCGCGCCCTGCACTCGCTCCTGGGCGCCCTGCGCGCGCTCTTGAACACGTTCTTGGGCGCCGCCCCGCTGCGGCGCAGCGCCTTTCGCCGGCTCCTCGGTCCGTCTCGGCTCGTCTCTGCGCTCACCGGGTGCCTGAGCGTAGGCGAAGCCGGACGCGAGCATCAGTCCGATAGCTGCAGTCGATAACATCAAGTGCTTGCGCATGGTCCCTCTCCTCGACAATTCGCAACAACAGACGCGAACGTTCTGTGGGTGCGAAGGTTCCTGAGCAGGAACGAGAGCCGATCACGCCGGGTTCACATTGCGTCCTTGAGTGTGAGGCGCGCCGTGAATGTCACGGTGGTCTTGCCGACCAGCGCCATGCCTTCGACCTCGGCGCCACCGGCGGAATAATCACCCGAGAAACCGCAAGTGACCTCCCGCCCGCCGAACGCGAGCGTCCTGCCGACGGCCTCGGTGTGCTGATTGACGATCATGTCGCCCCGCCACTTGCCGTTCCGGAACGTGTAGCTGCCGGTGTAGTAGAAGAAGCTGTCGCCGCCCATGATGCGACCATCGCTGAGCACGACCACGCCTCTGGCCTGCCCGCGCTTGCCGTCACGCATCTCGATGTCGAAGATGTAGAGGCCGTTGACGACCCCGGCCTCTCCGCCCGCTTCCGCCCTGTCCCCGGCCGACATCCGATCATCTCCCCATGTCGATCCGCGCCCCGATCAGCTGGGCACGTTCCGTTCGAGATCTTCGAGCCACGCGGTCGCGCTCGCATCCGACGGCGCGCGCCAGTCGCCACGCGGTGACAGCGACCCGCCGGCCGAGACCTTCGGGCCGTTCGGCATCGCCGAGCGCTTGAACTGGCTGAAGGCAAAGAAGCGGCGCAGGAACACTTCGAGCCAGCGCCGGATCTCGGGAAGCGCATAGGCCTTGCGCCGGTCGTTGGGGAATGCCGGCGGCCATTCGCCCTTGGCGACGTCCTTCCAGGCATGCTGGGCCATGAAGGCGATTTTGGACGGACGCATGCCGAAGCGCAGCGTGTAGAACAGGTTGAAATCCTGCAGCTCGTACGGACCGACGGCCGCTTCCGTGCTCTGCGGCTTCTCGCCGGCCTCGACCGGCACGAGCTCGGGCGAGATTTCGGCCACCAGGATCGAGCCGAGCGTGCGGTTGACGTCGTCGCTGAATTGCTTCGACGAGATCACCCAGCGGATCAGGTGCTGGATCAGCGTTTTCGGTACCCCAGAGTTAACGTTGTAATGCGCCATCTGGTCGCCGACGCCATAGGTGCACCAGCCGAGCGCGAGCTCGGAGAGGTCGCCGGTGCCGATCACGATGCCGCCGTGATGGTTGGCGAGCCGGAACAGATAATCCGTGCGCAGGCCCGCCTGCACGTTCTCGAAGGTGACGTCGTAGACCTTCTCGCCCCGGCCGAAGGGATGGCCGATGTCCTTCAGCATCTGCGTCGCCGTGGTGCGGATGTCGAGCTCCTGCCAGCTCGTGTGCAACGCCTGCATCAGTGCCAGCGCATGGGACTTGCTCTCGCTGCCGGTGGCAAAGCCCGGCATGGTGTAGGCCAGGATGTTCTCGCGCGGCAGACCGAGCAAGTCGACCGCCTTGGCGGCCACGATCAAGGCGTGGGTGGAATCGAGCCCGCCCGAGACGCCGATCACGACGCGCTTGGTGCCGGTGGCGCGCATGCGCTGCACGAGGCCTGCGACCTGGATGTTGTAGGCCTCGTAGCAATCCTGCTCGAGCAGGCTCTCGTCGCTCGGCACGAACGGAAAGCGCTCGACCTTGCGCAGGAAACCGATGTCGGCGGCCGGAGGCTTCAGCGCGAATGTCACCTTGCGGAAAAACGCCTCGCGCTGGCGGCGGTTGTCGTCGAACGTGCCCATCAGCACGCGCTCTTGCCTCAGCAGGTCGAGGTCGATGTCGGCAGTGGTGATCTGGCCGCCCTGCCGGAACCGCTCGCCCTCGGCCAGCAGCACGCCGTTCTCGTAGATCGAGGTCTGGCCGTCCCAGGCGAGATCGGTGGTCGATTCCCCTGCCCCGGCGGCCGCGTAGACATAAGCCGCGAGGCAACGCGCCGACGTCGATTGACACAGCAGCGCACGCGAACGCGCACGGCCAATCGTGATCGGGCTGCCCGAGAGATTGATCAGCACGCTGGCGCCGGCAAGTGCGAGCTCGGACGCCGGCGTCACCGGGATCCACATGTCCTCGCAGATCTCGACGCCGATGGTCAGGCCCGGCACGTCCTCGGCCGAAAACAGGAGGTCGACGCCGAACGGGGCATGCAGCCCGCCAAAGGAGATCGTCTCTCCGACCATGCCGGCGCCGGAGGCGAAATGCCGGCCCTCGTAGAATTCGCGGTAGGTCGGCAGGTAAGTCTTCGGTACCACGCCGAGAATGTTGCCGCGATGAATGACCACGGCGCAGTTGTAAATGCGATGACCAAAGCGCAGCGGTGCGCCGACGATCACGACCGTCATCAGTCCTGCGGAGGCGTCGACGATGCCCAGAAGGCCGCGCTCGACCGCATCGAGCAGCGGATCCTGCTTGACCAGATCTTCGATCGCATAGCCGGACAGGCACAGTTCGGGAAACACGGCGACCGACACCGACTGCTCGTGGCAGGCATTGGCCGCCGCCAGCACGGCCTTCGCGTTGGCGGAGGGATCGGCGACATGGGACGTGGTGACACAGGCCGCCACGCGCGCAAATCCGTGGGCGTAGATCGAGTGGAAAGTCATCGAGCGCAGTACCCTTGATCCTTCGCTGCCGAAACCGTCAGCTCCGGACCATATGTAGCCCATTGGCCGGGGCCCGTGCAGGCCATCCGCCGTCATGCATAACGGATTTGCAGGATGGCCTGCCCGGCGCCTGGCGAGTTCAGGCGCTGCGGGCCAGCACGCCGGACAGGTCGTCGCGCAGCCATTCGGCGATCCG
>NZ_JALBGZ010000344.1:0-6691 GCF_023006515.1 Bradyrhizobium sp. PRIMUS42 | reverse complement strand
GCCGTGGCTGTCGGCGCTTCGGTCGCGACCGCAAGCCGAACGAGCGCGGTCGCTGCGAGGGTTCTGAACGGCTCCACCGTCAACGTCACGACTCTGGCGGTTGGAGCAAGCGGCGCCGGCACCTTGACCACGACGTCCACCGCTCTCGGTGGCGGCATCGTCGCCGGTGTCGGTGCTGATGCCGAGGCCCACGAGAATTCAGGCGTGGTTGCGGAGATTGGCTCCGGCGCCTCGATCACCACGTCGGCGACCGGCGTCGGCACGCTGGTGTCGGCGTCGATCACGCCCAATCTGTCGAGCGAGGCGATCGGCGTTTCGGTCGGCGGCGGTGCCGTCGGCGTCGCCATCGCCAAGTCCACGGTCGGCGCCACGGTGACGGCCGATGTCGGCGACAATGTCAGCTTCTCGGGCGGTGCGCTCGGGGTGACCGCCATGGCGCTGGTTCCGATTGTCGGTACACAGAACAACTCCGACGGAACGACCACGACAATCTATGGCACCACGACTTACGCCAAGGCGCTCGCCGGTGGCGGCGGCTCGCTGATCGGCGCGCAGGGCAGCCTGGCCGTGGCGTCCGAGAACGCCACGGTGAACGCCTATGGCGGGGTTGGGATCCGGCTTCCCAATGCCAATGTGACCATCGCGGCCGAGAACGACAGCGCCCAATATGCCGACGGAACGGGCCTTTCGAGCGGGTTCCTGGCGCTCGGTGCCACCGTCGCGCAGACTTCGTCCAGCGCGCACACCTACGCCTATCTGGGTGCGCCGGCGGACATGGATACCCTGAACCATGGCAGCTACACCGGCATCCTCCGGATCACGGCGACCGGCTCTGATACCAATGTTTCCGACGCGACGGTCGGCGCGGGCGGCACCTATGCCGGCGTCGCGGCGGTCGCCACGACCAGCTCGACCGCCGTGACCAATGCGCGGTTCGACGGCGGCACGGCGGATGACACGCTTTATTTCGGCGGTCTCCGCATCAATGCCATCCACACCACGAATTATGGCGCGAACGGCGACGCCTACCAGGCCTCCACGGCCGGCGTCTCCGCGGGCAAGGCGCAGAACGATGTCGATTCGACCACCACTGCCGAGATCGGAACGCACCTGATCATCAATTCGGCGGGTGGCAATATGGTCGTCATCGCCAACGACATCGTCAACCAGGGCGGCGGTGGCGCGCGTTCGGGCTCCGGCGGCACGTTTGCGGGCGCGGCCGCGCTCAGCACCTCGACCGTTACGCAGACCGTCAACACCAATATCGGCGCCGGCACGGTGCTGAGCCTCAACGGAGATCCGCAGACGTCTCCGGCGTATATCAATATCGAGGCCTACAACACGCTGAATACCAACGACACGGCGAGCCTCGCCACGGCCAGCTTTTTCGCCGGTGGCGGCGCCGAATCCAACATGACGGCGAATGCCACGCTCGCGGTCAACATCAATGCCCGCGAGCTGTTCAGCGCCGGCAAGATCTATATCGGCACGGCTGCGAAGATGGCGGTGGCGAACAACGCCAACGCCAGCCTCTATGGCGCGATCGCGGGTGTCGGCGCCAGCACCAACAGCTGGGTTCACGCCACTCAGTCGGTCAATGTCGGCGACGGCGCGAAGATCGTGGCCTGGCGCGATATCACCATGTATGCGGGCCTCGCCGGTGACGGTAGCGCCTTCAGCAGCGTGCAGGCGACGGCGACGACGGTCGTCTACAACAACACCGCCATTCCGATCTCCACGCTCTATCGCGGCACCGCCAATGCCGACGACACCACGAGCCTGACGCTGGCCCCCACCTCGAGCGTCCTCGGTGCGCGGGACATCTATCTGGGCGCAACGCAGGGGCAGGTCACGGCGGCCGGCAACGGCAGCAACTACAATCCGTATCTGGACATCTTCAGCGCCAAGAACAGCGATAACCACAGCCACACCAGCGGAACCGGCGACGTCGCGCTCAATGGCCTGGTGGTGGCGGGAATCAACAACGATTTGACGATCACGATCGAGCTCGGCGCATCCGCGCCGACGTTGAGCACCACCAGTCCGTACTCGTCGCTGACGAACGGCTCGTCATCGGTCCTCGAATACGTGTCCGACGTCAATCACTTCAGCCCGGTGATGAGCTGGAACCACCAGACGGTCAAGTACACGATCGTCGGCAATTTCAATCCCTACCAGCTCGTGGTCAACCAACTGGCGACGCTGACCGGCCTGACCGAGGCGCAGGTGCGCTCCCAGCTCGCGGCGGCTACGCCGACGGCACCCGCCAGCATGTCGCCGTCCGGCACCGATCCGACCGGCGACATCCAGCGCCAGATCGACACGCTGATCAAGCAGGCGCCTTTCACCTCCGACGCGCCAGGCAACGCCTTCGCGTTCGGCGACATCCTGGTCTCCGCCGGCAACGTCTCGATCCTGGCCCAGAAGCTGACCGGCAACAGCGGCACGAACCCGGCCGCGCCCGCGGTCATCGCGCGCAGCTCGCCCCTGATCAAGATCGAGAACAAGGGCCTCGACTTCATGAGCCTGGGCAACCTCACGGTGACCGACGTGACCGGGGGCAACATCACGTACCGCCAGATCGACCATGTCGACCCGGATTCGCACTCCAATGTGACCTTCACCGCGATGCCGAGCGCGACGCCGGTCATCGACGTCTCGGCCACCTACAACCGCCTGGATCCCGACAGCGGCCAAGGCATCGACCAGAACGGCAATCTGCTGACCCGCACGCCCGACATCTATTTCAACGGCGCCGTCAACAACCCAAATGGCCTGCTCAAGGTCGTCAACAATCTCGGCAGCGTCGTCGCATCGCAGTCGCTCAGCGCCGCGACCGTCCAGATCGTGGTGCCCAAGGGCACGTTCACCTTCCTTGGCGGCATCGGGAGCTTCTACGACAGCGGCAGCGCGGTCACCTCGCAATGGGCCAGCACCGAAAACAGGCCGGAAGACACGCTGACCGCGGTGATGACGGCAGCAACCTATCTCGGCGCCTACGGCGACTACTATACCGCTCCGCATATCGCTTCGGGAACCGATCATCCCTATTTCTATTACTGCTGCACCGACGGCAGCCACGGCGTGTATCAACCCGTCGGCAACGCCGACGCCAGCACGATCTTCACCGCGCGCATGCTGATGACGTATTACGACGGCACCTCGCTCTATTCATCGATCTTCCTGCCGATGGGCCGGGGCACGCCTGGGAACACCAGCACTCCCGATGCCGGCAGCGTGCCTGATGTCAATACCCTCAAGATCATCGAGGGGCAGTCGTTGACCTCGAACAATGTCGTGCTCGCACAATGGCAGAAAACGACTTATGACGGCCGGAACGTTTACACCGATAGCGGTCCGTACAAGACGCCGTTCAATTGTGCGTCCGACTGCGACAGTACGGGCTTCTTCCAGGTCATCAACATCCAGCCGGATGCGATCACGCCGAAGACCGCGGACGCGCCGGCCACCGCGACGGCCACCCGGACCATCAGCGGCCAGGCGGTCATCATCTCGGCGTCGGTGATCAACATCAACGGCATCATCCAGGCCGGATCGAGCAGCAATTACTCGGTCAACATTGGCGCCGACGCCGCGCAGCAGGTCACGAATCTCAAGAACAACAGCGCCGCCTTCGCCCAGGCCCAGGCCAACGCGCGGAACGGCAGCTATGTCGACATCGCGGGGGCTAACCTGACGACCTCAGGCACCGGCGACGTCAAGATCGGGGTCAGGTACAACGCTCTGACCGACCAGTTCGTCCTGAACGGCGTAGCGCAGGGCGCCGGCGGCTACGTCTATCTGAACGGCAAGATCATCTCGACCTCGACCGACAACACCCAGACCCAGGGCAACATCGAGATCAAGGGCGGCGCCGGCACGGTCACGGTCAACAACACGAGTGGGCTCGCGCTCGTCACCAACACCATCAATACAAGCGCCACCGCCCAGAGCGTGGTCGAGATCGTCGACCAGCTCCAGGGGAAGACGACGTGGTATGTCTACGATCCCAAGGCGGCGAGCAACCAGCAGGTGACGAAATACCAGACCAACAGCGTCACTGCGGCCGCGATCGACCCGTCGATGCTCACGGCCAGGACCGGTACCGCAGGCATCCAGTACGCGACGCAGGCGAACATGCTCTATCAATGGGTCGACACCGCGACGCTGGATCGCCTGAGCACTAGCACGCAGTTCGACTACGGCTGGCATTTCACGCCCAATCAGGTCACCGGCGCAAACTGGACCACCACGACCAGCTTGGTTTCGGGCACGCAGAGCACCAACTACCAGAAGGTCACCACCGCCACCGGCAGCTATCACTGGGCGGGGGGCGTGAATCCGGACGGGAGCCCCGTTGGACTCAACACGCACTCCAACGCGTGCTGCGGTGCGGACGCCCAGTACAACTGGTACCAGGCGATCTATGATCATTTGACGCTCACCCTGACCAACACCGTCAAGGCGTCGAACCCGATCAACATCAAGTTCACCGGCGGCAGCAGCAGCGACGTCGTGGTCAATTCGACCTCCGGCATCGTCATCAACGGGTCGATCAACAATCTTCAGGGCGCGACGACGCTCGCCGCCACCGGCGCCAACTCGTCCATCACGGTCGGCGCCAACGCCAACAACCCGGTGATCTCGGGGACAAGCGTGACGCTTCGGGGTGACGGCGGCATCGGCACGCTCGGCGCCACCAAGGCTCCGGTCCAAGTGCAGCTCTATGGCGGCAGCCTGACCGCCAGCTCGATCGACCGCGACATCGCGATCTCCGCGATCGGCGCGCTGTCGATCAACCAGGTCAAGGTGAATTCGGCAGGCGCGACGCCGCAGGGCAACGTCTTCCTCTCGGCGACCGGCGACATCAACTCGGCGTCCGCCTACAACGTCGCGACACCCGTCGTGATCGGCAAGAACATCGAGATCAACTCCACCTCCGGTGCGATCGGCGCGACGAGCGCCGTCGTCAACGGCGCGAGCACCCTGACCAACATCAATCCGCTGGTGATCCAGGCGACGGGAACGGTCCAGGCGGGCGGCAGCGTCGATGGCGGCGTGCTCGACAGCGCCTCGGCCACCGGCACCTACATCATCCAGTCCAAGGGCGATCTGCGCCTCGGCACGATCCAGTCGACCGGCGGGCCGGTGTTCCTCGAGGCAGCCGGCTCAGACGGCAACCAGGCCAGCATCCTGAACGGCCGGGCGGCGGTCGGTCTCACCCAGGCGCAGAGCCAGCATCTGCAGAGCGTCTGGGCCAGCCTCGATCTGCTCAGCGGCAACGCCGCCACCAACGCCGTCAACAGCTACCAGTCGATGGTGACGTCGGCCTACAACGACTATTTCCAGCTCAAGAACATCGCCTTCCCGAACGGCAGCACCTACGCCCCGACCTCGGTGGGGCTGACGGTGCTGCGAGCGCAGGTGGCGGCCAAGCTCGGCATCGATCCCGCCAACGTCACGACGACGCAGATGAAGACCGAGGCCACGACGCGGTTCCTGAGGGACCAGTTCCTCCTCGGCAAGATCAGCACCGCCGAACTCAAGAGCTCGCTGACCACATTGCTCGGAACCGCACCCGCCGATCCGCTCGCGTCGCTGTTCGGCAGCTCACTCTCGACGACCCTGTTCACCAAGCTGTTCGAGGGCGTGGCAACTGATCAGCAGTTCCTGCCGACCAACGCCGCGCTCCAGGCCGCCCTGCAACCGGGCCATTTCAGCTCGACCTACACCTATACGCTCGCATCGACCGAGCGGGTCTACGGCATCATCACCGCGGGCGCGCAGTGGACGCAGAGCCAGCTGGCCTACACGGTGTCGTCGTCGTCGATCGGCGCGGCGCCGCCGCCGATTGACGAGAACGTCATCGCCAATGTCAGCGCCAACCAGATCATGCTCTATGCGCCGCGCGGCTCGGTCGGCAATTCGGCGGCGCCCCAGACCTTCACCTTCACCAGCGTCGATGCCTCCTCGCTGACGACGGAGCAGAGGGCATTGCTGTCCTCGGCCGGTCCCGGCCAGCTCACCGTCGGCGCGGTGACGGACCCGACGACCCATGTCACGACCTATACGGTCAGCCTGTCGCAGCAGAACCTCGTCGTCGTCGACAACCCGATCGCGATCTCGGCCAAGGCGCTGACCAATATCTATCTCGGCAGCAAGAACAGCCTCGCGCTCGGCGGCGTCACCGCGAATTACGGTCCGATCACGGCCGCGCAGGCCAACGGCATCGAGGTGACGGGCCGCGGCGACGTCAAGCTCGACGCCGTCAACAGCATCTCCGCCAATGTGGGTGGCGCGGTGATTTCGGGTGACATCGCCAACCTGACCCTGATCGCCGAGCGCGGCAATGTCGGTGCCCCCGGCGCCGCCGGCAGCAATCCCGCGAACAATACCAACGCGCTTCAGATCGCCTTTGCCGACCCGGGCCACGACCAGCTCGACCAGGTCTCGTCGGCGCAGGGCATCTATGTGAAGCAGACCACCGGCGATCTCATCCTCGGCAACATCTCCGCCGGCAATGCGATCCAACTGGCCGCGGCCGGCAGCATCTACGCCGAGGCCGATTTCACGGACCGCAGCGCGATCCGGATTCCAGCGGAGCTGCCGCATTGATGCTTCCTTGGATTGGGATGCTTCACGGCCGTATCATCCATGCGATGTGGCGCTCGCCACGCTCGTGCCGTTCCAA
>NZ_JALBGZ010000343.1:0-6695 GCF_023006515.1 Bradyrhizobium sp. PRIMUS42 | reverse complement strand
AGCACCGCGCTGGAGGCTTCCTCGATCAGGATGCCCTGCTGCATCACCGCGCGCGGCAGGCGCGCCTCGACGCGCTTGATGCGGTTCTGCACCTCGACAGAGGCGGCGCTGACGGCAAGCTGGGGATGGGTGGGCTGGACGGCTGAAACCATTTTCTCAAAGGACCTGGCTCAGTTCGCCATGATGGTATCGACGTCCGCTTCGGCCCCGCCGTGGATGATGCCGCCGCAGGCCGCGATCAGCGGCTTGACCCAGAGCGTGGCCTGCTCGGCGAGGCGGATGCGCGTCGTGTCCTTCTCGACCTCACGCATGGCCGAGCCGACCGCTGTCAGGATCGAGGTCATGGTATCGGTGAGGTGGTCGAACTGGGCGCGGACGTTGGGATCGGCCTTCTCATAGGCTTCGATGGCGAGGTCGCGCGCCTTGAAGTTGGAGGCCGTGAAATGCTCGGCATAGGACAGTGGCGACCAGGTCAAAAAATCTTCCGCGCATTCGGGCATGTCCGGGACCATTTCCAGCAGCATCACGGCTTCATTGAAATGGTTGAGATAGTCAGTGGCAAGCCCGGTCCGCGGGTTGATGTTGGCCACGCGCAGCCGCTCGGCCCAGGCGGAGGCCTCGGGGCCCGTCTGTACGTGCGTCCGCGCGGGTTGGGAGGCCATTGAGCTCATCCGCCGCAGTGTTAACGTTCGGGGTTAAAAGGACCTGAACGGACCCTATATAGACGCCTTGGGATGTGTGGACGCTTCGTCATAACTTCGGCCCCCGCGGCCTTGCGGCAACTGTTCGGCTATGCCGAGCAGCCGAATTTCCCGCCTCGGTACAACGTGGCGCCGACACAACCGATTCCGGTCGTTCTGATCGAGAATGGCGCGCGCCATTTCCGCCTGATGCGCTGGGGATTGCTGCCGGGCTGGGTCAAGGACCCGAAGGGCTTTACGCTCCTGATCAATGCGCGCTCCGAGACGGTGCTGGAGAAGCCCGCGTTCAAGCGAGCGATTCGCCGGCGGCGCGGCCTGATCCCGGCCGACGGTTATTACGAATGGAAGGTGGAGGACGGCCGCAAGCAGCCCTTCTTCATCCACCGTGCCGACGGTGCGCCGCTCGGTTTCGCTGCTTTGTTCGAGACCTGGGCCGGGCCGAACGGCGAGGAGCTCGACACGGTCGCGATCGTCACGGCCGCGGCGGGCGAGGATCTCGCCGCGCTGCATGACCGCGTCCCCGTCACCATCAGCGAGCGCGATTTCGAACGCTGGCTCGACGTCAGCGGCGACGAGGTCGACGCGATCCTGCCGCTGATGACGACCCCGCGCCTCGGCGAGTTCGCCTGGCACCCGGTCTCCACCCGCGTCAACCGCGTCGCCAATGACGACGAGCAATTGTTGTTGCCGATCAGCGCGGAGGAGATGGCGGCGGAAGCAGAGGCGGCCAAGCCGAAGAAGGTGGCGCGGAAGGTGGCTGCTGGCTCATCGGATGACGGGCAAGGCTCGCTGTTCTAGCTGCGGTGCCGTAGGGCGGGCAAAGGCGCAGCGCGCCGTGCCCACGATCTCTCGCTCCAGCGCGCAACGGTGGGCACGCTTCCGCCTTCGCTCTTTGAGCTACGGCGGACAAGTCGCTTTCCCCACCCTCCAGCAGCGGAGTGTGTGGCGGCCTACACAACCTCCTGCGCTCTCAACCCCGCGATCTCCGCCGCATCGAACCCCAGCTCGTCCAACACCGCCTCGGTATCCGCGCCGAGCTCCGGCGCCATCCGGTCCAGCCGGCCGCCGCCATGGGCGAGCTTGAAGCCGCTGCCGGCAAAGCGAAGACGGCCGTAGGGCGTGTCCAGCTCCTGAATCGCGCCGCGCGCCTTGATTTGCGGATGGTCGATGACTTCCTCGACCTTCCAGATGCTGGCGCAGGGCGCGCCGGCGTCTTCCAGGATGGTCTCCCATTCGCGCGCGGGCCTCGCCGCCAGCGCCTCCTCGATGATGGCGCGCAGCGCAGGTTCGTTCTCGTTGCGCGAAAACCAGTCGGCGAAGCGCGGGTCGGCGAGCGTGTCTTCGCGGCCGAGCGCGCTCATCAGCGCGCGATACTGCTTCTCGTTGTTGACGGCGAGCAGGATATGGCCGTCGCCGCATCGAAACAAATTCGCCGTGGTCCTGCGGCTGACCGCCTGGTTGCCCGACAATTGCTGGCGATGGCCGGCGACCGACCAGTCCGCGATCTGCCCGGACAGAAACGCCATCGTCGCCTCCAGCATGGAGACGTCGATGAGCTGGCCCTTGCCGGTGCGGTCGCGCTGATACAGCGCGCTCGACACGCCGAACGCGGCGGTGGCGCCCGAGAGCACGTCGCAGACCGCAAAGCCCGCGCGCGTCGGCCCGGTCTCGGGATGGCCCGTGATCGCCATGATGCCCGACAGCGCCTGCATCTTGCCGTCATAGCCGGGCCGCAAGCGATCCGGGCCGGTCTGGCCGAAGCCGGACACCGCGCAATAGATCAGTTTTGGATTGATCGCGGAGAGCGCCTCGTAGCCGATGCCGAGCTTGTCCATCACGCCCGGGCGGAAATTCTCCATGACGACGTCGACCCGGCTCGCAAGCTTCTTCACGATCGCGATCGCCTCGGGCTTCTGCAGATCGAGCGTCAGGCTGCGCTTGTTGCCGTTGATGGCCTGGAACGCCGGCGCGAGCCCGCGCTCCGCCCATTCGCGTGACAGCGGCGTGCGGCGCATGTCCTCGCCCTCGCGCCGCTCGACCTTGATGACGTCGGCCCCCAGTAGTGCGAGCTGATAGCTCGCATAGGGGCCGGCCAGCACTTGGGTGAAGTCCAGGATCTTCACGCCCTCGAACGGTCGCGTCACGTCGCTCTCCCCTTTTGTTGTCGTTGTCGGAGGACGTCAGGCGGCGCGGTTGCCGCGCGCGATCTCCTTCTGCTTGTCGAATTCGGCGCGGCGACGGGCGAGCTCTTCGGGCGAGAGCTGCGCGACGTTGTTGTAGTCGAGCTTCCAGGAGGCGTCCTCGCTCCAGCGCAGCGGCGACTGCATCGTCGTCTGCGGGCCGCTCGCGGTCTCCAGCAGCGTGAGCGCCAGTTCGAGCGTCTGCGCCTGCGAGGCGACATCATGCGGCTTGCCGGCGGAATTGCCGAGCGGGAAGTCGCTGAACAGGAAGCGCGGCCCAGCGGCGTGCTCGATGATGTCCTTGGCGCAGCCCATGATCACGGTCGGGATGCCGCCCGCTTCGAGATGCCGCGCCACCAGCGCGGTGGTCTGGTGGCAGACCGGGCAGTTCGGCACCAGCACCGCGACATCGACCTTGTCGGCGAGACAGCGCGCCAGAATCTCCGGTGCGTCGGTGTCGAGGGTGACGCGATGGCTGCGGTTGGTCGGCGCGCCGAAGAAGCGCGGGGCGACTTCGCCGATGCGGCCGGCGGCGGAGGCCTTCAACAGCTGCGGCAGCGGAAACCAGGTGCCGTTGTCGGTCGCGCTCGTGTGCTTGCGGTCGTAGCCGATATGCGAGATGCGAAGGTCGTGCTGCTTGGCCGTGTCGCCGTCATAGACCTCATAGAACTTCGCGCTGCCGTTATACGCCGCGCCGGGCCCCTGGTCGCCCTTGGCGGGATCGTACGGCGCAGCCGTCGTGATGATCGTCACACGCGACTTTGCCAATGGCTTCTTCAGCGGCTGGAACGGCGCCTCGGTGTAATGCGCCCAGCGATACGCCGTGGTGTAGCCGATCGCCGCGTAATAATCGCGCGTGCGCTGCATGTAGGGGACGGGGGCATCGTAGTCGGGCGCAAAGCCGAATTCATCGTCGCGCGGAGTGGACATTGGCGCGTCTCCTGGTTCTTGGTTGGGGCCAGACTAGAGATAGTTTTGGGGGTGCTCAATGGGGGGAGCGGCGGCGCAGGGCTGAATTGCAGACGAGGATGGTGGGCACGCGCGCGTCTTACCCTCCAGGGGTACGCAAGCTCACCTGAACACATGCAGCGCCGCGTATTGCAGCAGCATGATCGCCTTGGCGTCGATGATGCGGCCGTCGGCGATCATCGCCAGGGCCTCGTCGATCGAGAGCTCCAGCACCTCGATGTCCTCACCCTCGTGCTCCAGGCCGCCGCCGTCGCTGACCCGCATCGAAGGCTCGTACTCGGCGACGAAGAAATGCAGCTTCTCGGTGATGGCGCCGGGGCTCATGAAGGCCTCGAACACCTTGTGGACGTGGTGCAGGCGATAGCCGGTCTCCTCCTCGGCCTCGGCGCGGATGCGCTCTTCCGGCGAAGCATTGTCGAGCACGCCGGCGGCGGCCTCGATCAGCAGATCGTCGTAGCCGCGGATGAAGGCCGGCAGGCGGAACTGGCGCACCAGGATCACGGTCCGCCGGGCGCGATTGTACGGCAGCACGGCCGCGGCGTTGTCGCGCTCATAGGTCTCGCGGTGCTGCGTCTGCCACTCGCCGCTGGCGCGGCGATACTCGAGCGTGGTGTTTTTCAGGGTGGTCCAGCCGTCCGAGAGCACGCGGACGTCCTTGATGCGGACGCGGTCGGAAATGGTCATGACTGTCTTTCAGCTAGTGCGTGCGGCCGTCGAGCCATTTCTGGAACATCACGGACGTGGATTCCTCGAAGCCCAGCGACTGGTAGAACGCGTTGGCCGGCGCATTTTCGCGGCGGACCAGCAGCTGGAGCTTGGCGATCCCGGCCGCGCGCAACCAGTCCTCGGCCGCCGCCATGATGGCGCGGCCATGGCCGCGCTTCTGGCGGTCGGGATCGACCGCGACGTAATAGATCCAGCCGCGATGGCCGTCATAGCCGACCATGACGGTCGCCGCGATCGCGCCATTGTCGCGGCCGAGCAGGATCGTCGAGTTCTCGCGCCGCCGCGCCAGCGCGATGTCGGAATGCGGATCGTTCCAGGGACGCGTCAGGCCGCAGCGCTGCCACAGCGTCACCACCGGCTCGACATCGGCATCGGTGATGGCGTCGATCGTAAGAGTATTCACAACACCTTCCCCGGATTCATGATGCCCTGGGGATCGAGCATCGCCTTGATCGCGCGCATCAGCTCGATCGCGGTCTTGTCCTTGACGTCGGGCAGCTCGTCGCGCTTGAGCACGCCGATACCGTGCTCGGCCGAGATCGAGCCGCCCATGCGCAGCACGATCGCGAACACCACCGCGTTCATCTCGTGCCAGCGCGCCAGAAAATCCGCGGTGTCGGCGCCGACCGGCTGGCTGACATTGTAATGCAGATTGCCGTCGCCGAGATGGCCGAACGGCACCGGCCGCGCGCCGGGGATCAGCTTCACCACCGTGGCATCGGCCTCGGCGATGAATTCAGGCACGGCGGCGACCGGCACGGAGATGTCGTGCTTGATCGAGCCGCCCTCCGGCTTCTGTGCCGAAGACATCTCGTCGCGCAGCTTCCAGAAGCCGGCGCGCTGGGCGAGGCTCGCCGCGATCACGGCGTCGTCGACGATCTCCTCCTCCATGGCACGGGTCAGGATCGTCTCCAGCGGCGTGCGCGCGTCCTCGCTGGGGGAGGACAGCTCCATCAGCACGTACCAGGGATGCTTTGCCTGGAGCGGATCGCGCACGTCGATGCCGTGCTTTACCGAGAACTCCACCGCCATCTCCGACAGCAGCTCGAAACTCGTCAGCGCATTGGCGGCTTCGCCCTGCGCGATCGTGAGCAGCTTCAGCGCCGCCGCCGGCGATTTCAGCCCGACGAAGGCGGTCTCGACCGCCCGCGGCTTCGGAAACAGTTTGAGCGTCGCCGCCGTGATAATGCCGAGCGTGCCTTCGGCGCCGATGAAGAGGTTGTGCAGATTGTAGCCGGTGTTGTCCTTCTTCAGCTTCGACAGAAGACTGAGCACGCGGCCGTCGGCCAGCACGACCTCCAGGCCCAGCGCCATCTCGCGCGCGACGCCATAGGCGAGCGCGGCGGTGCCGCCGGCATTGGTCGAGAGATTGCCGCCGATGGTGCAGCTGCCTTCGGCACCCAGCGACAGCGGAAACAGCCGGTCCACCTCGGCGGCCTTCGCTTGCGCGATCTGCAGCACCACGCCGGCTTCGACCGTCATGGTGTTGGAGGCGGTGTCGACCTCGCGGATCTTGTCGAGCCGCCGCAGCGACACCACGACCTCGCCATTGTGCGGCGTCTGCCCGCCGACGAGCCCGGTATTGCCGCCCTGCGGCACCAGCGCGATGTTGCGCGCGGAGGCGAGCTTGCAGATCTCCGAGACCTCCGCCGTCGAGCCCGGACGCAGCACCAGCGGCGAGCGGCCGTGAAACAGATTGCGCTCCTCGGTGAGGTAAGGCTCGATGTCGGTCGCATCGGTGATGGCGTGGCGCTCGCCGACGATCTTGCGGAATTGTTCGATCAGCTCAGGCGCAAGCGGCGGGGTGGCGGATGTGTTGACGTTCATTCTCGTGTCTCTTCTCAAGCTTCTTATCGCGCAACCGCGGCCCGGCGCAGCCGGTCGTTGATCGCTTCGCCGAGGCCTTCCTCGGGCACCGTCATCACCGCGATCGCCCGCGGGCTCTTCGCATCGAGGCTCCGAAGATAGCCGAACAGATTGGCGGCGGCTTCATCGAGATCAGCCGTGGGCGACAAATTCATGACAGCGCTAGCTGCATCAATGCCGGGCAGCCGCGCGGGACCGAACGCGAGCAGAGCTTCGCCCGGCGCCACCTCGCGCGCATCGAGCCGCACATGGG
>NZ_JALBGZ010000342.1:0-6702 GCF_023006515.1 Bradyrhizobium sp. PRIMUS42 | reverse complement strand
CGCGTCGTAGAGGTCGGGCCTGAACACGGCCATCGCGGTCTTGACGCCCTCGGGGTTAAGCGCGGTCTGCCCCCAACGCACCATCTGCGCATAGAGCCAGGCGGCCTGGACCGGATCGGGGCGCCCTGCCTCTTCCCGCCCCACCAGGAGGTAGCGGCCGCTTTCGCGGAAGGTACCGTCAGGGGATATCTTCAGGCGTCCGGTCAGGGTGCGCTGGATGACCTCGGCGTCGACCCCGATCCGCTCGGGCTGCGCCAGGATATGCGCCGCCTCGGCCAGGTTCGCGGGCTGCTCGATGAACTCAGCCCCCTTCACCGCCGCACGCACCAGGCCGGCGACCACGTCCGGATGCGTGTCGGCCCAGACCTGGCGAACCGACAGCACCTTCTCCGCCGCATGCGCCAGGATGTCGGAGACGAAATGCAGGATGTGACCGATGCCGAGATCCACCGCGACGGAATTCCAGGGCGCGCCGACGCAGAATGCATCGACGTGGCCATTGGCGAGGCTGTCGACCATGTAAGGCGGCGGCAACACAACGAGGCGGACGTCCTCGTCGGGATCGACGCCGGCCGCGGCCATCCAGAACCGGAGCTGGTAATTGTGGGTCGAGAACGGAAAGGTCATGCCGAAAGTCAGCGGATCCACGCCGGCCTTGCGGCGCTTGGCGACCACCCGTGCCAGCGCTTTCGCCGTGGCGAGCGGATCGAAACGATCGCCCTCGATCTCCTCCATCAGCGCTGCGTGGAGCGCGGGCGAGACCGTGATCGCGTTGCCGTTGATGCCGAGATTGAAGGGCGCGGCGATCGGCACCTTGACGTGACCGAGCCCGAGCGAGGACGCGATCGCCACGGGCGCCAAGAGATGCGCGGCGTCGAACAGGCCGATATTGAGCTTGTCACGAACGTTGGACCAGGAGACTTCGCGCACCAGTTCGACGTCGAGCCCCTCGGCGGCAGTGAACCCCCTGTCGACGGCAACGATCAGGGCTGCGGCATCGACCAGCGGAATGAACCCGATGCGGAGGGGAGCAGTCATTTCAGCATCTCCGACGCGGTGATGATCGACTGCGCGATCTCGCCGATTTTCTTCTTCTCGCGCATCGCCGTGGAGCGCAGCAGCACATAGGCCTCGTCCTCGGTGAGGCCCTTCACCTTCATCAGGATGCCCTTGGCGCGTTCGATGATCTTGCGGTCCTCGAGCTGCGACTTGGTGCGCTCCAGCTCTTCCTGGAGCTTGGCGAAGGCGTTGAAGCGGGACACGCAGAGGTCGAGGATCGGCTTGATGCGCTCCTTCTTCAACCCGTCGACGATGTAGGCGGATACCCCCGCCTCGACCGAGGCCTGGAT
Organism: Bradyrhizobium sp. PRIMUS42; assembly: GCF_023006515.1. Classification (NCBI taxonomy): domain Bacteria; kingdom Pseudomonadati; phylum Pseudomonadota; class Alphaproteobacteria; order Hyphomicrobiales; family Nitrobacteraceae; genus Bradyrhizobium; species Bradyrhizobium sp. PRIMUS42. The sequence goes on along the minus strand of NZ_JALBGZ010000342.1, from coordinate 5,353 downwards.
CGAGGCTGAATCGCTCTGGTCGACGAACATCGCAATCGGCCTTTTCACGGCGCGGCTGACCTGGAACATCGCCTCCAGCACGTCGCGGCTGGGGTTCTCCAGGTCGATCAGGATGATGTCGGGGTCCACCGCATAAATACGGGCGAGCAGGCTCTGCATCTCGCGGATATGGACCACTTGCGTGAATCCGGCCTCCCGCAATCCCTCCTCCAGGATCGCAGCCCGGATCGGGCTTTCGTCGACGATTACGATTTTGGGCGACTGTTCGGCGCTCATTGCTCACTCACGGCAGGTGATTCATCCATAGCACGCCGGAACGACCTGCAAAGGGTTGTAATTGTGGGCAATTGGGACTAGCTCAGGCCGGTCAATCAGGCAGATCAGATATGGATCAGACGGCTGCGCCCAAGGTCAGCTTCGTGTCGCTCGGGTGTCCCAAGGCATTGGTGGATTCCGAGCGTATCATCACGCGCCTGCGCGCCGAGGGCTATGAGCTCGCCCGCAAGCATGACGGGGCTGATATCGTCATCGTCAACACCTGCGGCTTCCTCGACAGCGCCAAGCAGGAATCGCTCTCGGCGATCGGCGAGGCCATGGCCGAGAACGGCAAGGTGATCGTAACGGGTTGCATGGGCGCGGAACCCGAGCAGATCGAGCAGGCCTATCCGGGCGTGCTCTCCATCACCGGCCCGCAGCAATATGAGAGCGTGCTCGACGCCGTGCACCGCGCGCTGCCGCCCGCCCACAATCCGCATCTCGACCTGGTGCCGCCGCAGGGCATCAAGCTGACGCCGCGGCACTACGCGTATTTGAAGATCTCCGAGGGCTGCAACAACCGCTGCACGTTCTGCATCATCCCGAAGCTGCGCGGCGATCTGGTGTCGCGCCCCGCCAACGACGTGCTGCGCGAGGCCGAGCGCCTGGTCGGTGCCGGCGTCAAGGAGCTCCTGGTGATCTCGCAGGACACCTCGGCCTATGGCGTCGATCTCAAATATGCCGAGAGCCCGTGGAAGGACCGCCAGGTCCGCGCCAGATTCCTCGATCTCGCGCGTGAGCTCGGTGAACTCGGCGCCTGGGTGCGGCTGCAATATGTCTACCCCTACCCGCATGTCGACGAGGTCATCGCACTGATGAATGAGGGCAAGGTGCTGCCCTATCTCGACATCCCGTTCCAGCATGCGAGCCCCGAGGTGCTGAAGGCGATGAAGCGCCCGGCGGCTCAGGACAAGACGCTGGCGCGGATCAAGCGTTGGCGCGAGGAATGTCCGGATCTTGCTCTGCGATCCACCTTCATCGTCGGCTTCCCCGGCGAGACCGACGCCGACTTCGCCTATCTGCTCGACTGGCTGGACGAAGCCGAGATCGACCGCCTCGGCTGCTTCAAATACGAACCAGTGGCCGGCGCCACGTCAAATGCGATCGAGAACCCGGTGCCGGAAGAGGTCAAGCAGGAGCGCTACAACGCGCTGATGGCCCGCCAGCAGAAGATCTCCGCGCGCCGGCTCAAGCGCAAGGTCGGTACGCGCCAGCAGATCATCATCGACGAGGTCGGCCCGACCGTCGCCAAGGGCCGCTCCAAGGCCGATGCGCCGGAGATCGACGGCGCAGTCTATCTAACGAGCCGCCGCCCCTTGCGCGTCGGCGAGATCGTCACCGCCAAGATCGAGCGCGCCGACCAATACGATCTGCACGGCAGCGTCGCGGGGTTTTAAGGCCCTCCGTCATTGCGAGGAGCCCTTGCGACGAAGCAATCCAGAATGCGTCCGTAGTGGCAGTCTGGATTGCTTCGCTACGCTCGCAATGACGTTGGAGAGGCAATTACGCCAGCCATTTCGGCACCCAGCGCTCCGGGCGCGGAGCACGGGCGAGATCGGCCTGCGCTTCGGACAATGTCGCCGGCTCGCCGTCGATCGTCGGGCGTACATCGTATTCGAAATTGGGCATGACGCGGCCGTCCGCATAGAGCCCAAAATTCATCGCGTACCACAGCCCCAGCTCGGGCTGCGCACGACGCATCTCCTCGCGCAGATCGCGCAGCAGGGATTCGATTGAAGCAGCTTCCTCGAACGGCTGGGGCCCGCGCGAGAGCACGCGCGCCTCGTACTGCTTGCCGACGATGGCGACCTCGAAGCGCGTCTTGTCCCAGGGCTTCTTGCCCTTGGGCAGATGCGCGGCCAGCCGCCAGCCGAGCTCGGCCATCAACCGGTGACTGGCCCAGTAGTCTTCGCGATCCCGGCTCCACTTTTCCACGAAGCCGCGGAAGTCGGGCAGCTCCGACGAATTGTCGTCCGGCGGCGGCTCGCCATGGGGTCGTCCGGCGAGCCACTGCGCGAGCTCGACCGTCTGGCACTCGACCTCGTCATGCGGCTTGAGATCGCTCCAGGCATTGTCGAATTGTTGCGACGTCAGTTTGGCGAGCAGACCATCGAGGCTCGGCGCCAGCAATTCGTAGTCGCCCTCCGACCCTAGCCCCACGATCGGCGGATTGTCGCGGTCGAGACCTGCGCCGTACCAGCCGCCGACGGCCGAACCATCCGGCAGCCGCATGAACAGCGAAAACCTGTCCCGCAAGGAACTGCCGTCGATGATCGGCGCATGATCGGAGAACTGCCCCTGCAAGGAGAAGCAGCCGACGCTGCCCCACGGGCGCCCGTTGAGCCATGCGGCAAAGTCGACCAGCAGCGGAGGCGCTTCGATGCCGGGCGGAAACGCGCCGCGAATGCTGTCGAGGTCGATCGGATAAGGCGTATCGGACAAGGCTGAAAACTGTCTGGTTGGTCCCGTCCCTCTTGGTCTGAGCCGTCGTGCATTCGGTTCGAACCAAGTCGAGTGCTTCGATCACAAACACGCTAGAGACGCAATGGTTTCGGCGCGGTACACAATGAAATACGACGAAACATCAGGAATTTGGTTCAAGCTTTCGGCAATCGGCCTCACCATGGCCATGCTAGCGCTGTCCGCGCCCGCCGCGGCGCGATCCCCGTCGGCCGCACAGCTGCGTCAATGGTGCTATGAGGACGACGACAGGGGCACCGAGGAGCAGCGCATCGAGGGTTGTTCGGCCGTGCTCAAGGCCAATCCCAACGATGTGCATGCTCTCGCCAATCGCGGCGAGATGCTTCGGCGAAAGGGCGACGCCGCACGCGCGCTGGCGGACTTCAACCGTGCGATCGATCTCAATCCCAGACATCCCGACCTCTGGTACAACAGGGGCATTGCCCATGACGATCTCGGCGATAAAGATCGTGCCATTGCCGATTACACGCGCGCCATCCGGCTGAATGCCCGCGACCCGCTCTACTACAACAATCGCGGCAACTCCTTCATCGACAAGAACGACTACGAGCGCGCGATGGCTGACTACGACCAGGCCATCAAGCTCGATCCGAAATTCGCGCTCGCCTATTTCAACCGGGGCACGGCCTATCGCGAGCGCAGCGAGGCCGACCGCGCCCTCGCCGATTTCGACATGTCGATCAAGCTCGATCCCGCTTACGGCCCGGCCTATGGCAACCGCGCGCGCATCTTCCGCGATCGCGGCGACCGCGCCCGCGCGCTGGCCGACTTCGCCAGATCGCTCCAGCTCAGCCCGGACAACGACCGCGATTTCTATGCCCGCGCGAACATGTATTTCGACGAGCACGACTATGCACGGGCTCTGGAGGACTACGACCGCGCCATCAAGGCGAACGCGAGCTATTCCGGCGTGTTCAACTCGCGCTGCATGACCCACGCGATCCTCGGCCACTTGCAGGAGGCGCTGGCCGATTGCGAGCAGTCGCTGAAAATGGCTCCCAACGATCCCGAGACGCTTGATAGTCGCGCCCTCACCTATCTCAAGCTCGGCAATCTCGACGCGGCGATTGCCGACTATGACGCGGCGCTGAGCGCAAAACCCGGCTACGACAGCTCGCTCTACGGCCGTGGACTTGCGAAACGGAAGAAGGGCGACAACGAAGGCGCTGAACGCGACATTGCGGCCGCCAAAGCGATCAAGGCCGGCATCGCCAATGAGTTCGCGCACTACGGCATTCAGTGAAGAAGCCGCGCAGCCGGCGTGACTGACACACGCCCGACGGGCATTTTGCAAAACGGCCGCTTGACAAGTCCTGCCATTCGGCTGTAGGGACGCGCCCCATGATCAACTCTCGGACCCACCAGCGCACCGAAATGCTCCGCCGTCGCTCCCGCGACGATGAGAGGGTGCGCCATGTCCGACGACGCCGCTGAACCACTGAATTCAGCTGAAGTCTTCGAGAAGGCCGCACCCGCAAGGTGCGGCCTTTCTGCTTTTTGCGCCCGTTTTCCACCCGCCTCCAGAGGAGTTCGACATGACCATCGCCACCCATCCGTATGACGCGCTGATGGACATCACCGCACGGCCCAAGGCCGTGTTCGTCCGCGGTGCCGGCTCCTACCTCTGGGACGACGGTCGCAAGCGCTATCTCGATTTCGTGCAGGGCTGGGCTGTGAACTGTCTCGGCCACTCGCCGCCGGCGGTTGCCGACGCGCTGACCGCGCAGGCCAAGCGGCTGCTGACGCCGAGCCCGGCCTTCTACAACGAGCCGAGCCTCAAGCTCGCGAAGTTGCTCGTCGCTGGCAGCGCTTTCGACCAGGTGTTTTTCGCCAATTCCGGCGCGGAAGCCAACGAGGGCGCGATCAAGCTCGCGCGGAAATATGGCAGCCTGCACAAGGGCGGCGCGTTCGAGATCATCAGCTTCGAAGGCGGCTTCCACGGAAGAACGCTGGCGACGATGTCCGCCTCGGGCAAAAAGGCTTTCGAGCCGCTGTTCGAGCCCAAGGTCGCCGGCTTCAAGAAGGCGAAGCTCAACGACATCGCCTCGGTCGAAAGGCTGATCAACGACAACACCGTCGCGGTGATGCTCGAGCCGATCCAGGGCGAATCCGGCGTGTGGCCCGCGACCGATCAGTTCCTGCAGGAGCTGCGCGCACTGACCGAAGCGCATGGCCTCTTGCTGATCTTCGACGAGATCCAGACCGGCATGGGCCGGACCGGCAAGCTCTTCCACTACGAGCACACCGCCATCGCGCCGGATATCATGACGCTCGGCAAGGGCATCGGTGGCGGCGTGCCGCTGGCCGCCCTGCTCGCCACAGAACGCGCCTCCTGCTTCGAGCACGGCGACCAGGGCGGCACGTTCAACGGCAACCCGATCATGTGCGCGGTGGGGCTTGCGGTCCTGGAAGAGGTCAGCAAGCCGGACTTCCTGAAGACGGTCGCCGAGACCGGCCTGCTGCTCGAAAGCGAGTTGCAGAAGGTCTCGGCCCGGCATGGCCTCGGCGAGGTGCGCGGCCGCGGCCTGTTGCTGGCGCTCGACCTCAAGCTGCCGAT
>NZ_JALBGZ010000341.1:0-6714 GCF_023006515.1 Bradyrhizobium sp. PRIMUS42 | reverse complement strand
CTCTCGGCGCTCGTCGCAGACGCCGCGCCGCCGAGCCTGCGGGGCACCGCGTTCGGCTATTTCAACCTGTTCACAGGCCTTGCCTTGCTGGCCGCGAGCGTGATCGCCGGCGCGCTGTGGGACGCCTATGGTCCGGCCGGAACGTTCCTTGCGGGGCTCGGCTTCGCACTGGTCTCGCTCGTGGGACTATTGGCCGTCGGCAACGGTCTGGCAGCGGAGGAAAAATGAGATGGGAGGTCTTTCACCGTGCTGAGCGGAGTGTTCGCAATCATGGTCGGCAGCGTGCTCGGCGGCTGCGCCCGTTATTTCGTCTCCGGTGCGATCGCGCGGCGGCTGGGCGAAACCTTTCCATGGGGCACCATGACCATCAACGTCACCGGCGCCTTCCTGATCGGCATTTTCGGCGCGCTGGCGACCCATCCCGGTTCGGCCTTCGCCACGCCCAATCCATGGCTGTTCGCAGTGACCGGCTTTCTCGGCTGCTACACCACAGTGTCCTCGTTCAGCCTGCAAACGCTGACTCTCGCGCGTAGCGGCGAGCCGATGCATGCGCTCGGCAATATCCTGTTCTCGGTCGGACTGTGCTTGGCCGCCGTCAGTTGCGGCTTCCTCCTTGCGGACAGCGTGGGAGGCTAGAGGTAGATGAACTCCCCTTCCGCCGAGCGCTGGCGCACTGCGATGCTTTATGCCTGGGTTGCGGCGGGCAGCATCGTCGGTGGTCTGTCGCGTTATCTGGTCGGGCTCGCGCTCGACACCGGACCGGGCTTTCCCGTCGCCACGCTGTTCATCAACGCCACGGGATCGCTGATCATCGGCTTCTACGCGACGCTGACCGGCCCCGACGGCCGCATGCTGGCGCGACCCGAGCACCGGCAGTTCGTCATGACCGGGTTCTGCGGCGGCTACACCACCTTTTCGACCTTCAGCCTCGAGACCTTCCGCCTGTTCCACGACGGCATGAAATACACCGCGCTCGCCTACATCGCCGCATCCGTGATCTGCTGGCTGGTGTCGGTGTGGATCGGCCATATGATGGCGAGCCGCTTCAACCGCTTGACAAGGAGCTGACCATGCAAATTCCCAATCAGGCAGTTGCGCTCCGGATCTTCATCGGCGAGAGCGACCATTTCGACGGCAAGCCGCTCTATGAAGCGATCGTGATGACGGCGCGCGAGCGGCACCTCGCCGGCGCCACCGTGCTGCGCGGACCGATGGGGTTCGGCAAGTCGAGCCGGCTGCACACCTCGAAGATCCTGCGGCTGTCGGAGGACCTGCCGCTCTTGATCGAGATCGTCGACAGCGAGGATAGCATCAACGCATTCCTGCCCATCCTGGATGGCATGATGTCGAGCGGGCTGATCACCTTGGAGAAGCTGCAGGTCCTGCAATATGGTGCGAAGACCGCGAGCTGATTGCCGCGGCAGCAACCCCAGCCCGCCGTGTCCAGGAGGCGGAATGAACGACACTGTCACCAAGCCGAAGACGCGGACGAAAACCAAGGTCGAGCGGCCGAAGCTGCACAAGGTCATCCTGATCAACGACGACTACACGCCGCGGGAATTCGTCACCATGATCCTCAAGGCCGAATTCCGCATGACCGAGGATCAGGCCTACAAGGTGATGATCACCGCCCACAAGCTGGGCGCCTGCGTCGTCGCCGTGTTCACCAAGGACGTCGCCGAGACCAAGGCCACGCGCGCCACCGACGCGGGCCGCGCCAAGGGCTATCCGCTGCTGTTCACGACGGAGCCGGAGGAGTAAGGCTCAGCCGGCGAGCGCGTGCGTTTCTTCCGCAAGCCCGTACACGCGCTGCGCCTTGGAAAATCCTGCGATCGGAAATTCTCCGAGCTCGTGCCAGTCGTGGCGGCAGACATTGGCAAAGCCTTCCGAGGCCACAACGGTCCGTCCCAGGCGTCCCGTGATCTTCTCGAGCCGGGCCGCGAGATTGACGGCCGGGCCGATGCAGGTGAAGTCGAGTCGGTTGCCGCCGCCGATATTGCCATAGAGGATATTGCCGACGTGCAACGCGACGCCGAAGCGGAAGCGCTCGACGGCCTGCCCGACCGGAATGGCGAGCGCCTCGACGCTGGCGCGGGATTCGCGCGCCGCCTCCAGCACACCCGCGCAGACATGGGCGGCATCGCCGACATATTCGTCGATCGGGAATACCGCGAGCAGGCCATCGCCCATGAACTTCAGCACCTCGCCACCATGATCCCGGATCGCGGTCACCTGGCAGTCGAAATAGTGATTGAGGATCTGGACCACCGTCTCGGCCGGCAGCCGGTCCGACAGCGCGGTGAAACCGCGCAGGTCCGAGAGCCAGATCGCGGCCTGCATGGTGTCGTTGTGGCCGCGGCGGATCTGGCCGCCGAGGATGCGGGCGCCGGCCCGATTGCCGACATAGGTGTCGAGCAGCATCTCGGCGGTGCGACGCAGGCTGACGATCTCGCTGACGCGCGCGAGCGGGGCAATGATGGTCCGGATCGCCGCGATGTCGTCGTCGCTGAAGCCGCCGGGCTGCCGCGTCATCCAGCTCGTCGCGTTGACCGAACCGTCGAGGAACCGCAGCGGCATCGCGACATAGTCGGTCACGCCTTCGGCGCGCATGTCGTTGATGATCGGGAATCGCTTGCTGCCGGGATCGTCGACGCGCCCTCTGACCTCCAGCCCCTGCTCGAAGACGATTCGAAGCGGGCTCTGGGCGAACTCCGGCGAGTCTAGCACGTCGAACTCGACGGCGCCGATTTCGACCTCTCCGCCCTGCCGCCAAATGAAGTTGCGGCCGAATATTTCGGGGTGGAGCGTGCGGATGAAAATGCCGAATCGGTGCAGCGGCAGGCCGGCTGCGACCAGACGTTCGCAGAAATCCGCGATCATCTCGACCGGCTCTGCCGACGACCATGCGCCATCGATGAGCCAGTTGGAGACGCGCTGAAGGTCGGAGCTGTTCATGTCCGCATTTGCGGGCGAAGTTGTGGGATCGTCAAGCTGCACGGTCGGCTAGTGTCGCGCCTGGAAGTTCACCTCTCCCCCGTCGGGAGGGGTGAAGAAGTCAGCGCCCCACCTGCCCTCGATCGCGCAGGAAGTGATCGGCCAGCACGCAGGCCATCATGGCCTCGCCGACAGGGACAGCGCGGATGCCGACGCAGGGGTCGTGGCGGCCTTTCGTGAAGATTTCGGTGTCCGCGCCCTGGCGATCGACGGTGAGACGGGGCTGCAGGATCGATGAGGTCGGCTTCACCGCGAAACGCACCACCACCGGCTGTCCCGTGGAGATGCCGCCCAGCACGCCGCCGGCATGGTTGGACAGGAAGCGCGTGCCGTCATTGCCGGTGCGCATCTCGTCCGCGTTCTCCTCGCCGGTAAGCTCGGCCGCGCCAAAGCCGGCGCCGATCTCGACGCCCTTGACCGCGTTGATGGTCATCATTGCCGACGCCAGATCAGAATCGAGCTTGGCGTAGATCGGCGCGCCAAGGCCCGCCGGCACACCCTCCGCGACGATCTCGATCACCGCGCCGATCGAGGAGCCGCTCTTGCGGATGCCGTCGAGATAGGTTTCGAAGAACGCGGCCTTGTCCTTGTCCGGGCAGAAGAACGGATTCTTGGCAACCTCGTCCCAGTCCCATTTGTCGCGGTCGATCTTGTGCGGCCCCATTTGCACCAGTGCGCCCCGCACCCTGACGTCGGGCAGTACCTTTCGCGCGATGGCACCGGCGGCAACGCGGGTCGCGGTCTCGCGCGCCGAGGAGCGGCCGCCGCCGCGATAATCGCGCAGGCCGTATTTGGCCTCATAGGTGAAGTCGGCGTGCCCCGGACGAAACTTGTCCTTGATCTCGGAATAGTCCTTGGAGCGCTGGTCGGTGTTCTCGATCAGGAGCCCGATCGGCGTGCCCGTCGTCACCTGCACGCCGGTCTCCGGGTGCGCCATCACCCCGGAGAGTATCTTGACCTGGTCCGGCTCCTGGCGCTGGGTGGTGAAGCGCGATTGGCCCGGCCGGCGGCGATCGAGATCGCCCTGGATATCAGCCTCGGTGAGCGGGATCATGGGCGGACAGCCATCGACCACGCAGCCGATTGCCACCCCATGGCTCTCGCCGAAGGTGGTGACGCGGAACATGTGGCCGAAGGTGTTGAAGGACATCGCCGGATTGTCGCCTTGTGCTGACAGTCAACGCTTATGCTGTATGTCAACGTTCGTAGCCCCGAGGGGCACGGTGTTCAACCCTGTTGCCGTCATTCCGGGATGGTCCGAAGGACCAGACCCGGAATCTCGAGATTCCGGGTTCGCCCTTCGGGCGCCCCGGAATGACGGAGGGTGGGGATTAACTGAACTTCTCCAGCCGGCCGTCGCGGAACACGTAGACCGCGCCCTGCTGGATATAGAGCTCGGCGGCGCTGGCCGGTGTCTCCAAACCGAGCGAAACCATCAGCGCCCGGCAGGTCCCACCATGGGCGACTGCGACGGTGTCGGTCCGGAGCTGGTCGTACCAGGCGCGCACGCGGACCTGGACATCGGCGTAGGTCTCCCCGCCCGCGGGGCCGACCGTCCATTTGTCGGCAAGGCGCCTGGCGTAAATTTCGGGATCAGTGGCTTCGCTCTCGGCCAGCGTCAGCCCTTCCCAAGTGCCGTAGCCGATCTCGCGCAGCCGATCATCGAGCGCATATTCCGCAGGCGGCAGTTCGAGCTTGCCGCGTGCGAGTTCCATGGTCTGACGTGCACGGCCGAGCGGGCTCGACACGTAAGGCAAGGCCGCCTTGTCGCGACCGTCGCGCTTAAACAGGTCGGCGAGAATGCCGCCGGCCTGTACGGCCTGAGCGCGCCCGCGCGCATTCAGCGGAACGTCCTTGGTGCCCTGAAGCCTCCCGAGCGCATTCCACTCGGTCTCGCCGTGGCGAAGATAATAGATCGTGCGCACGGGCATTCCAGATCTAGGGCTAGTCCTTCCCGCCGAAGGAGATATCCGGCGCATCGGGCCGCTTCATGCCGAGCACGTGATAGCCGGAATCGACGTGATGCACCTCGCCGGTGACGCCGCGCGAGAGGTCGGAGAGGAAATACAGCGCGCTGCCGCCGACGTCCTCGGTCGACACGTTGCGCCGCATCGGCGCGTTGGTCTCGTTCCACTTCAGGATATAGCGGAAGTCACCGATACCAGAGGCGGCGAGCGTCTTGATGGGACCTGCCGAGATCGCGTTGACGCGGATGTTCTTCTCGCCGAGATCGGCAGCAAGGTAGCGCACGCTGGCCTCCAGCGCCGCCTTGGCCACGCCCATCACGTTGTAATGCGGCATCCACTTCTCGGCGCCGTAATAGCTGAGCGTGATGAGCGAGCCGCCATCCGTCATCAGCTTCTCGGCGCGCTGCGCCACCGCCGTGAACGAATAGCAGGAGATCAGCATCGACTTGGAGAAATTCTCCGGCGTGGTGTCGACGTAGCGTCCCTCGAGCTGCTCGCCGTAGGCGATCGCGTGCACCAGGAAGTCGATCTTGCCCCACTTCTCCTGCAGCACCGCGAAGGCGGCATCGATGGTCGCGGCATCGGTGACATCGCAATGGCCGAGCACGAGCCCGCCGATCTCGGCGGCGAGCGGTTCGACTCGCTTCTTCAATGCATCGCCCTGATAGGTGAAGGCGAGCTCGGCGCCGGCGGCGTGGCATGCCTTGGCGATGCCCCAGGCGATCGAGCGGTTGTTGGCAAGGCCGAGGATCACCCCGCGCTTTCCTTGCATCAGACCTGAATTCTGCGCCATTTTGAACGTCCCGTCGAACTCTTGCTGAGGTCTGGAGGTACACCAGCGCTCCCCTGCGGTACAGCCCTAATACGCGGCGTTAACGCTGTTTCGAGCGCCGGAATAGCCGTTCCGTTCGGGTGTTATGATCGTTGAGGCGTTTGCGCCGGACACCAGGACGTCAAGACCGCAATGAGTGCGTTTCGCCAGAGTGTGGAAGCCATGATCCCGGCGTTGCGCCGCTACGCCCGCGCGCTCACGCGCGACGCGGACGCGGCCGATGATCTGGTGCAGGACACGCTGGTGCGGGCGCTGCGCTCAGAGCGATTGTTTCTCGGAGGCGACGTCAGGAGCTGGCTCTACACGATCCTGACCAACCTCAACAAAAATCGACGGCGCTCGCTGGCGAGGCGGCCGCAATTCATGCAGCTGACGGAGAACAACCCGGATGCCAGCGGCACCGAAGCCGAAGGGCGCGACATCGAGAGGGCACTGGCCACGCTCGTCGAGGAGCAACGTTCGGTGCTGCTTCTGGTCATGCTGGAGGGCATGAGCTACCGCGAGGTTGCTGACATCCAGGGCGTGCCGATCGGCACCGTGATGTCGCGCCTGGCTCGCGCCCGCGCCCACGTCAAGGCGTCGCTGGAAGGCGAGCGCGCGACGCTTAGGCGGGTGAAATGATGGCAGGGTTGATGCATCGCGTATGGTCCGCCCGCATACCGATGGAGCGAGCGACGTTGAGCGACGAAGAACATTTTGGGCGGCAGAGCCAGAGACGACCGATATGAAGGACCGCAACATTCCGATCACCGAGGACGAACTGCACGCCTATGTCGACGGCGAGCTGCCGGCCGAGCGCCGCGCCGACGTCGAGGCCTGGCTTACCGCCCATCCTGAAGAGGCCGAACGCGTGCAATCCTGGCGTGCCATGGCGGAGATGCTGCACGCCCGCTACGACGCCGTCGCCCAGGAGCCGGTGCC
>NZ_JALBGZ010000340.1:0-6720 GCF_023006515.1 Bradyrhizobium sp. PRIMUS42 | reverse complement strand
GGCTCGAAACGCCGACGCTGCTCGCGAACGCGGTGGCGACCAGCAAGACCTCCGGCGCCGAGGGCCACGCCAGTGTCGGGATTGCCGTGGACGCAGCGCTGACCGAGCGGCTGAAGTCGTTCGCAAGGCGCGAACGGGTGACGCTCAATACGCTCATACAGGGGGTATGGGCACAATTGCTGCGCCGACATTCAGGGCAGTCCGCAGCCTGCTTCGGCGTGACGATATCGGGCCGTCCGGCCGAATTGCCCGGCTCAGAGGAGATGGTGGGCCTCTTCATCAACACGCTGCCCATCGTCGATGCGCCGAACCCGCAGACGATCGTCGGCGATTGGCTGCGCCAGTTGCAGGAGCAGAACCTGGCTCTGCGCGAGCACGGCTGGACGCCGCTCTACGAAATTCAGCGCCTTGCCGGCCATGCCGGGCAGCCGCTGTTCGACAGCATCCTGGTGTTCGAAAACTACCCGATCGACGAGGGATTGCTGCGGGGCGGGGAGGGTGGTCCTCGGCTCGGGCGTGTGGCGCATGTGACGCCGACGAACTACGCGCTGGCGGTTGCGGTGTTCGCCGCAAGCGACGGGCTGAACATCGAATTCAATTATGACCGGTGCCGGTTCGACGAGGCGGCCATCCTGCGTCTTCGCGACATTCTGCACGGTTTGCTGGAACGGGTCGCAGCGAATGCTGAGCGCGTGCTCGGTGATCTCGAATCGGCAGCCGACCAAGATGCGCGACGAATTCTCGAATGGAGCGGCGCAGCGCAGCTATCGTCGGCATCTTCCTGCGCCGACGTCGTGACTCATATCGAAGCGCAGGCCGCGCAGGCGCCTTCTGCTGTTGCCATCTCATGGGGCGACCAGCGGATCTGCTATGGCGAGTTGAACACGCGGGCCAACGCGCTCGCACGGCGGCTTCGCTTCTGGAATCTCGGCCCAGATCGGCTTGTCGGCATTGCCCTGACGCGAAGCCCGGACATGATCGTCGCGCTGCTCGCGGTTCTGAAGGCTGGCGGCGCCTATCTGCCGCTCGATCCGGATTATCCGGCCGACCGGCTTGGCTACATGCTGCGTGACAGCGGCGTGACGTTGGTTCTGACGCAAGGCGTGCTGCTCGAGCCGCTCGGGCCGGTGCTGCGTGAGGCCGGAGTCGAGGCGCTCTGCATCGACGAACCATCGCTACCCGCCGGCGACGACGGCGGTAACCTCGACGTCGAAATCCATCCGGATAGCCTAGCTTACGTCATCTACACCTCGGGATCGACCGGAATGCCGAAGGGCGTGGCTGTTGCGCGCGGGCCGCTTGCCATGCATTGCGAAGCGATCGGCCGGCTGTACCGCATGACCTCCCGCGACCGCGAGTTCCAGACGGCGTCGATCAATTTCGATATAGCCCACGAGCGTTGGCTGGTGCCGCTGATGACGGGCGGGTCGCTCGTGCTGCCCTCGAAGCCCGGCCTGTTGATCGACGACCTCGTCAGCGAGATCGCGCGCAGTTCGGTGACCTCGATCTTTCTTCCGCCGGCCTATGCGGATCAATTGAGCGCGGCGTTGCGGCAGAGCGGGCGCAGGCTGGCGATCAGGACCTGTATCGTCGGCGGCGAGGCCTGGTCGGATACGGGGATCAAGGCATTGCGCGGGGCTGCCGATGTCGACCTTCTGGTCAACGCTTACGGCCCGACCGAGACGGTGATCGCGCCGACGGCCTGGATCGTCGATGACGCCGTGCTGACGCCTCACCAGCCCGCACCAATCGGACGGCCCGTCGGTGCGAGGTCCGTACACATCCTCGATTCCGACCTCAACATCGTTCCCGTTGGTGTCACCGGCGAGCTGTTTATCGGTGGTGTTGGCCAGGCCCGCGGCTATCTGAACCGGGGGGCACTGACCGCGGAACGGTTCGTCCCGGATCCGTTCGGCGATAGCGGCATGCGCCTCTATCGGACCGGCGATCTCGCGCGCTGGCGCGACGACGGCGTGATCGAATATGTCGGCCGCGCGGACCGGCAGGTGAAGATCCGCGGTTTCCGCATCGAGCTCGGCGAGATCGAGGCGCGTCTGCTCGAGCAGCGCGGCGTGCGTGCGGCGGCCGTGGTGGCCGCTGAGGGCAGGACCGGCCGCCAATTGTTCGCCTATGCCAGCGGTGAGCCGTCGATCGACGGCCGTGCCTTGCGTGACGCATTGTCCGCCATTCTGCCTGATTACATGGTGCCATCGACGGTTACGGTGCTGGAGCAACTGCCGCTCACCCCGAACGGGAAGATCGATCGGCGGGCTCTGCCGGCGCCGGGCGAGGATGCGCTGACGCGCCGCTCCTATGAGGCGCCCGAGGATGAGATCGAGCTCGCACTGGCCGGGATCTGGGCGGAGTTGCTCGATGTCGACCGGGTCGGACGCAACGATCACTTCTTCGAGCTTGGCGGACATTCCTTGCTTGCCGTGCGGGTGCTCAGCCGGGTGTCGCAGGAGATCGGCGTGTCGATCGCGGTCTCGGATCTGTTCGCTCATCCCGATCTCGCGTCATTTGCGCGCATCGCGTCGATCAGGCTGATCGAACAGGAATTCGACGCCGAAGAGCTCCAGGAACTGGTCGGGGCGGAGCAATGAGTACGGCTGACACGGCAAAGCCGAGTTTGCGAGATCTGGATCCCGCGCAGATGAGAAGGCTCATCTCGCTGGCCAGGGACCGCGGCCGGAATGCCGACAGGAGCGGCGCTGCGACGATTCCTGTGGTGGCGCGCGACGGATCACTGGAGATGTCCTTTGCGCAGCAACGGCTTTGGCTGCTGGCGCAGCTCGATGGTGCCAATTCCAGCTATCTTATTCGTGGAGCATTGCGGCTTTCGGGCGAACTCGATGTCGGCGCATTGCGCCGGGGCATCGACCGTTTGTTCGCGCGCCACGAAGCGCTGCGCAGTGTCTTTCGCATGGTCGACGAACAGCCGCGCGTGATGCTGCTGCCCGCTCACGAACGCGTGCCGGTGCTCGAACATGATCTGCGCGGCCGGGACGATCGCGAGCAGGCGCTCGCGCGCCTCTGCCGTGAGGAGACCACCACGCCGTTCGACCTCGCCGCAGGACCATTGATCCGCGGCCGGCTGATCCGGACGGCGGAGCGGGAATATCTCTTCCTGCTCACGCAGCATCACATCGTCTCCGACGGCTGGTCGATCGGTGTGCTTGTACGTGAGCTGGGTGCTCTCTACCAGGCTTTCGCCGCCGGCAAGGACGATCCGTTGCCATCGTTGGCAATCCAGTATCCGGACTATGCCGCCTGGCAGCGACAATGGCTGTCGGGCGAGCGATTGCAGCGGCAGGTCGACTATTGGCGACAGGCGCTCGCGGATGCCCCTGCCGTGCTCGAATTGCCGACGGACCGGCCTCGTCCGCCGGTCAGGTCGCTCGCCGGCGCGTCCTTGCCGATCGAGATCGACGCGGAGCTCGCATCCGGCATTCGGCGACTGAGCCAATCGCATCGCGCCAGCGTTTTCATGACGGTGCTGGCGGCCTGGGCGGCGGTGTTGTCGAGGCTCTCCGGGCAGGCGGATATCGTGATCGGGACGCCGACGGCCAACCGGAACAGGCCCGAGATCGAGGGGCTGATCGGATTCTTCGTCAACATGCTGGCTGTCCGCGTCGATCTCTCGGCCGAGCCCAGTGTCGCCGAGCTGCTCCACCGGGTGCGCGCCGCAGCGCTCGCGGCGCAGGATCATCAGGATCTGCCGTTCGAGCAGGTCGTCGAGATCACCCAGCCGCTACGACGGCTGGAACAGACGCCGGTCTTTCAAGTCGTGTTCGCTTGGCAGAGCAACGAGGCGGGGACCCTTGAGCTGCCCGGCCTCAAGGCCGAGGCCGCCGATATCCCGCTCCAACAGGTCAAGTTCGATCTCGAGCTTGGTCTGGGCGAGATGGACGGACGTATCGTCGGCTCCATGAACTATGCGACGGAGCTGTTCGACGAGGCGACGATCAGGCGTCACCGGGATTATCTGTTGTCCTTGCTGGGGGCCATGGTTGCCGATGCGGACCAGGTGGTCGATCGGATCGATATTGTTGGTGCCGAGGAGCGCAGGCGCGTTCTCGATACATGGAACGAGACCGCGGCACCGTTTCCCTCCGAGCGCTGCATTCACGAATTGTTTGCGGAGCAGGCGAGAAGGACGCCGGACGCTATCGCGCTGGTGTACGAGGATGTTCGTCTGAGCTATGGCGAACTCGATGCCGAAGCGAGCGGGCTTGCGCGGCGCTTAATGGCCTTGGGCGTGGTGCCGGACCAGCCCGTCGCAATCTGCTTGCCGCGCGGTATCGCCATGGTGGTGAGCCTGCTGGCCGTGCTGAAGGCGGGCGGTGCCTATCTGCCGCTCGATCCGGCCTATCCGGCGGAGCGGCTGCGTCAGATTGTCGACGATGCCGGGCCGCGCGTGCTGATCGCTGACGACGCGGGACGCGCGATATTACCGGATGGGACCTGCGAGATCGTCGATCCGGAAGCGAACGCATCCACCGTCACGGGGCAGGCGGCATCGGATCCGGGTGACCTCGTCAAAGGACTGACCTCGCGAAGCCTCGCTTACGTCATCTACACCTCCGGCTCGACCGGCCGGCCGAAGGGGGTGATGGTCGAGCACCGTGGCCTGGTGAATCTGGCGTTGGCGCAGCGGGGGCTGTTCGAGGTCAATTCGAACAGCCGCGTCGTGCAGTTTGCCTCGTTCAGCTTCGATGCCAGCATCTGGGAAATCGTCATGGCGCTGGGCTCGGGCGCCGCGCTGTTCCTGGCTGGCCCGCAAAAGCATCAGGACACGTCGGCATTGCTCGGCTACCTCGCGGACAACGCGATCACGCACGCGACCTTGCCGCCGGCGATGCTGCACGGGCGTACCGACCTCGACCGCCTGGCCGCGCTACGGGTTCTCGTCCTTGCCGGTGAATTGCCCAGGGCCGAACTGATCAAGGGATTGCCCCCCGGCGTTGCCGTCTTCAACGGTTACGGGCCGACGGAAGCAACGGTCTGCGCCACGAGCTGGCTGCGGCCGCCGGGCTTTGATGGCGACGCTGCCCCGATCGGTCGTCCGCTGCCGAATGCGCGGATCTATCTTCTGGACCGATTCGGTGCGCCCGTTCCTCTCGGCGCGGTGGGTGAGATCTACATTGGTGGAGCCGGGATTGCGCGCGGCTATCTCAACCGCGTCGACCTGACGGCGGAGCGCTTCGTGCGCGATCCCTTCCACGGCGATGCCGCAGCGCGCATGTATCGCACCGGCGATCTCGGGCGCTATTTGCCGGAAGGCAATATCGCGTTTCTCGGCCGCAATGACCACCAGGTCAAGATCCGCGGTTTCCGTATCGAGCTCGGTGAGATCGAGTTTCGGCTCAACGAGCACGCCGACGTGACCGATTCAGTCGTGCTGGTGCACCGGGATCATGGCGACACGCGGCTGGTCGCCTATGTGGCCGCGCGTCGCGGTGATGGCGCGGGGCTCGATGCTAATGAATTTGCCGGCGCGATGCGCGATCATCTACGTTCGTGCTTGCCGGACTACATGGTGCCGTCAGCTTTCGTACGCCTCGATGCACTGCCGCTCACGCCGAATGGCAAGGTTGACCGCAAGGCGCTGCCGACCCCGGAGGGCGATGCGTTTGCGCGACGCCGTTTCGAGCAGCCGCAAGGCGATGTCGAGCGGATCGTCGCGAATGTCTGGACCGAACTCTTTGGCATTGATCGGATTGGACGCGGCGACCACTTCTTCGAGCTCGGTGGCCATTCGCTGCTCGCAGTCCGCATGCTGGAGCGGTTGCAGCGGCATGCGCTGAGAGCGGATGCGCGCACGCTGTTCGCAAAACCGGTGCTGGCGGACTTTGCCGCCAGCCTCGATGGCGGCGGAGAAACCGACGTTCCGGTCAACCGGATCACCCAGCAGACGACGGCAATCACGCCCGAACTGTTGCCCCTGATCGCGTTGACCCAATCCGACATCGACGGCATCGTGGCCGGCGTTCCCGGCGGTGTCGCCAACATCCAGGACATCTACGGCCTCTCGCCGCTTCAGGATGGTATCCTCTTTCACCATCTGCTCTCGAAAGAGGGCGATCCGTATCTGCTGGTCGGCCGAATGGCGTTTGCCGACCGCGACCTGCTCGATCGCTATCTCGACGCGGTCCGGCAGGTGGTCGACCGCCACGACATTCTGCGAACGTCCATCGTGTGGAACGGTCTGTCCACGCCGGCACAGGTGGTTTGGCGGCAGGCTCCCTTGGTCGTCAGCGAGGTCGTGCTGGATGGCGAAGGCCGCGCGGATGAAGAGCTCGCGCGACGATTCGATCCGCGGTTTCATCGGATTGATCTCGGCCAGCCACCGCTGCTGCGATTTGCAGTCGCCGCCGATCCCAAGGGAGGGCGCTGGCTGCTCCTGGTCCTGCTGCATCACCTGATCGGCGACCACTCCACGCTGGAGGTGATGCATGACGAGGTCGGGAAGATCCTGTCCGGGCGAAGTCACGGGTTGTCGCCACCATATCCGTTCCGGAATCTGGTGGCGCAGTCGCGGGGATCGGCGGCGACCGCGGAGCATGAGCGCTTCTTCCGTGGCACGCTCGCCGACATCGACGAGCCGACCACGCCGTTTGGGCTGGACTGGGTGCGCGGCGACGGCCGTGGCGTTGAGGAAGCCCGGCGGGTGCTGCCAGAACAGCTGAGTGTAAGGCTTCGTGCTCAGGCGCGGCGGCT
>NZ_JALBGZ010000033.1:0-22400 GCF_023006515.1 Bradyrhizobium sp. PRIMUS42 | reverse complement strand
GCTCCGGCGCAGGCGGGCCGGTCAATGGTGGCGGCAACACGGGCGGCAGCAACAACGGCGCGCCAACCTTCGGCGGGTTTCACTATGCGAACACCGTCTCGCCGAACTCCAGCGCAGGTACCGCCGGCATCACCAACGCGACGAACAACGTCAGCCCGCGCCGCTGAGCGTAGGCGAATTTTAGGGAACGGTCCCGCTGGATGGCGCAGCGGCGGAACGGCGCCTGGGCGGCGCCGTTTTGCGTTTCGACCGGTAGTTTCGACGTTAAGCTTCCACGCAAATTGTAGTGTGCTTTCGTCATTGCGCTGCATCAATTGAGTTCAGCCGCGTTTCCCCGCGTGTTATATTCACCTCAACTGGTGGGCCTTTTTGAGTGCTTTTGCTCGCGGGACGTTCTTTCCCAGGGGGCCGTCCTTCAGAGCCGCTCGGTGGACGATTTCAGGAATTGCGCAATGTTGCAGGTGAATAAGCCTTCGTCGGAGATCAATCGCAGCTACGCCGAGGTCGAAGGCCCTCCCTCGCTAACGCTTTCCTCCTATATGGAGATTGCTAGGCGACAGTTTCCCACGATTGCGACAATCACTTCGGCCTGCTTGATTTTGGGGCTGCTGTACCTGTTCACGGCTGCCCCGCAATTTACTTCTACCGCGTCGATGGTGATCGACACCCGCAAGGTGCAGTTGTTCCAGCAGCAATCGGTGCTCGGCGACATCGCGGTCGATTCCGCGACGGTGGAAACCCAGGTCGAGATCCTGAAATCCGAGAACATTAGCTTGGCGGTGATCAGAGATTTGCATCTAATCGATGATCCTGAGTTCACCGGCAGCGGCGGCGGCTTGGTCGGTGCGATGATTGGCTCGATCACTAACCTGTTCTCCTCCACCCAAGCGCCGTCAGAATTCGAGCTAACGCGCAAAGCCCTCAGTCGATTCGAAGCAGACAGAGCTATCAAGCGAGTTGGCCTCACGTACGTGATGGAAATCAGCTTTACGTCGCGAGACCCTGAAAAGGCCGCGCGAATAGCCAATGCGATTGCGGACGCCTATATCGTCGACCAGCTCGAAGCGAAGTACCAAGCCACCCGGCGCGCCAGTATCTGGCTCCAAGATCGCATTAAGGAGCTGCGCACCCAGGCTTCCGCCGCACAGAAGGCGGTGGTCGATTTCAAGACCGCCAACAATATCGTCGACACCGGCGGGCGGCTGATGAACGAGCAGCAGCTCGCGGAAGTGAACAGCCAACTCATCATGGCACATGCAGCTACCGCGGAGGCCAAGGCGCGGCTCGACCGCATGAACGACATCCAGAAACAGGACATTCCGGATGCGAACATCGCGGACGCGCTAAAGAACGATACCATCGTCAAGCTACGCGGTCAGTATGTCGACATGGCCTCTAAGGAGTCGATCTGGTCTTCCAAGTACGGCTCGGATCACTTGGCCGCCGTAAACCTTCGCAAGCAGATGGCGGAAATCAAGAGGAATATCCAGGACGAGTTGAGACGCATCCAGGAATCCTACAAAAGCGATTACGACATCGCGGTGACCCGCGAGGAGGCCATCAAGTCAAGCCTCAACAACGTGGTCTCGGAATCCCAGCTCACCAACCAAGCGCAAGTGCAGCTCCGCGAGCTCGAGAGCAACGCTCAGAGCTACCAGGCGATGTATGACAACTTCTTGCAGCGCTACATGGAGAGCGTGCAGCAGCAATCGTTCCCGATCACCGAGGCTCGCGTGATCAGCGCGGCGAGCACGCCACTGAAGAAGAGCTATCCAAAGACGTTCATCGTGCTCGTGGCGGCACTATTTGGTGGTTTGATGACTGGTCTAGGCGCGGCCGCTGCGCGTGAGCTGACCGACAAGGTATTCAGGACCACGGCGCAGGTTGAGGAAATCCTGGGCGCAAATTGTATTGCATTTTTGCCTTCCCTATCCGGGAACTCTACACCCGCGCTCCCAATCATCAATAGCTTCGCTAATAGGAAGGGTAATCCTGACCCGAATCTCTTGCGATACGTTGTTGAAAATCCATTATCGCGCTTCGCGGAGGCCGTGCGATCGTTGAAAGTGGCGATTGATCTAAACTCGATTGTACGCGAAAATCGTGTGTTGGCGATAACTTCCACTCTTCCCAATGAGGGAAAGAGTACGCTTTCCACCAACCTAGCGCAACTTATGGCGCATAGCGGTGCGCGCGTTCTCCTGGTCGATGCCGACTTACGCAATCCGTCGCTCTCTCGCGCACTGGTGCCGGACGCGCAAACCGGATTGGTGGATGTGGTTGCTCAGAAGACGCGGCTCGAGGACGCCCTCACGATTGACGCCGAAACGAAGCTGTCAATCTTGCCCGCGGGAACGACTTCGAAGCTCCTGCACACCAACGAGATCCTTGCATCCAAGGCGATGCACGATCTGATCGTCCTTTTGCGCACGAAGTTCGACTATGTCGTGCTTGACATGCCGCCGATGGCGCCAGTGGTCGACGTGCGTGTCACTTCATCGTTCGTGGATTCTTACGTCTTCGTGGTGGAGTGGGGCCGAACCAAGATCGACGTAGTGAAGCACAATCTGCGCGGCTCGCCGGAGATCCAAGATAAGTTGCTTGGCGTGGTCTTGAACAAAGCCGATACCAAGATGCTGGCACGCTACGAATCCTACCATGGCCGCTATTACTACCAGAAGTATTACGCGCGGTATGGGTATGTGGAATAAGTCGAGGACGGTTGGCGAGTGCTTCAAGCTTTCCAACGACAAAAGTTGCTACGTGGGGCGCTAGTCCTATGCGGGCTTGGAGGTGTGCTCTGGTCATTAGTCGTCCTGCCTGTATTTTGGATCACCGTGCCGGCACAGGAGATGTCGGTGCGAATAATGGCGGATGATCGTTTCAAGCCAGGAGCTCTCGCTAACATTCTTGCGATAATGGATCAATTTTCGCCTTCGCTTATGCTCGCACCAGAGCTCATTAGAGCGAAGGCTCTGGTAGAGCTGCGAGCTGTCGAAGAGGGCATGCTCCAAAAAAACCCGGCGGATGCCGACCGTAGCGTGGAAAGGGCGGAAACTAGGGCGAAGGCCGCACTTTCTGTGAGCCCCAGCGATCCGTTTCTGTGGCTTATACTCTACTCGATCGACGCGACCCGCAACGGCTTTAACTCTCAGAGCATCGGCTATCTGGATGCTTCTTATGCATTCGGACCCTGTGAGGGCTGGATCGTACTCAGAAGAAACCGTATGGCTCTCGGCGCGTTTCGATTGCTTAGCACTTCCAGGCAGAAGACCGTCGTTTCTGAATTTGCGAGCGTAGTTGATGCGGGTTTCATCGAAGAAGCCGCCGCAAATCTTATAAGTTCAGGCTGGTTGCATAGGGATTCTCTTCTTGAGGGGCTTACAACCGTCGGCCAGCGCGAACGCGAGGCTTTAGCAAGAAGACTCTCCCGGGACGGCATACGAGTGAACATCACAGGCTTCGAAACGGAGGAGCGGCCTTGGCGATGACTGCGTGGCTAAATTCGATCAGGATTCGAAATTTTCTGATGGCAGTTCTCGTCGTGCTGCTTGGATGTTCGAGCCCAATCTTAGCCGAGACCTCGGTGGGATCTCGATTCCTTATCCAAGGTCCTGCCGAGCAAAACAGTGCCCCAGTTATCCGGGATGCCTTAGGCAGGCCCTGTTTAAGTGTCGAGGCGGCCGCGCGATCTCACGTGGTGAACGCTGACTTAGTGGATCACATCGTTAGCATTAAGAACAGTTGCAGCCGGCTGATCAAGATCAAGCTCTGTTACTATGGGTCCGACAGATGTCGAGAGGTTAATTTGTTAGCATACAAGAGAGAAGACGTGATTTTAGGTACGATGACCAAGGTGAGACAGTTCAGATACACGATCTCGCAGAAATAGCTTTGTGCAAGGAATAGGCTTTTCTTTGAGCGGGGCTTCCGAAAACAGTTTATCGATCGTTCGCTTTGTGAGGGCTAGATGACTGCTTGTCGAGACGACTACCGTGGCCGGAGTTCTGGGACTTCAAGCTTCGTAAATCCGATTATAGTGGTTATGGGGAATGAATTTGCTCGTTCCTAGCAGTTTCGAAAACGTCTGCGGACCTAGTTGTCACTGAGCGACGCGGTAACGAAATGGGCAAGTTACTTGGACTCAAATGGAGGTTAACTAGCTTCCTTGGACTATTACATTATCGTTGGGCCGGTGTTTTGTGTGGAGCTAACATCCGGTTTTTAGGACTTCCGATCGTTTCTGGTGCTGAGCTTGGGACGATCCAAATCGGCGACAACGCCTCAATCGTAAGCGACCCTCGCGCTACAGCGTTAGGCGTGAGATGTCCTGTTATTCTGCGCTGCCTAGCTCCTGGAGCAGTTCTTAGGATAGGCGCTGACACTGGGTTGAGTGGAACAACTATTTGCGCTGCCGTTCACGTGGAAATCGGCAAACGCTGCCTGATTGGAGCGGACGTGATGATCTTTGATACAGATTTCCACAATCATGAGTCCTCGGGAAGACGATACAGCCCACCTAAGTGGGAACTGATCAGTAAACCGGTGAGGATCGGCGATGATGTATTCATCGGCGCTCGCTCAACAATCATGAAAGGGGTGACCATTGGCGACGGTTCGATAATAGCGGCGGGAAGTATCGTGGTCAGCGACGTGCCAAGCAATTGTATAGCGGCGGGCGTTCCTGCGAAGGTTCTCCAATCTCTGCCGACGGCAGAGACGTGAACGCGGGGCATCGTACACCGTGCCAACGATTGGTGTCTGCATCACCTGCTTTAACCGTCGTGAGAGGACGCTTCGCTGTCTCAGGTCTCTGCGTGAGGCCCATTTGCCTAGCGGGACTAACTTAGTCGTCTATCTATTGGATGACGGGAGTACGGATGGCACGGCTTCGGCCGTGCAAGCTGAGGATCCGTACATTCGCCTGTATAAAGGTGACGGCAGTTTCTATTGGGCTGGTGGTATGAGGGTGGTTTATGGGGAGGCCCTTAAAGACCGGCATGACTTTTATCTTTGGTTAAATGACGACGTGGAGCTCATGCTCGATGCAATCGAGAGAGCGATCTGCACCCTCAATGCGCTCCGGCGGAGCGTTGGAGGTGAACATCTAATAGTTGGTGCTATGTCAGATCGAGATCGGCGGACAACAACTTACAGCGGTCTTGTTCGAGCGTCTCGTGTCTTCCCATGGAAGTTGAAGCGAATTGACCCTGATCCAGATGAGCCTGTCGAATGTGAAACGGTCAATGGGAATTTCGTGCTGATACCTGGAGAAGTAGCCCAGTGCCTAGGTAACATTCATCCAGCGTATGTCCAGATGCATGCAGACTTAGTTCTTGGGCTAGCTGCGAAAAGAATAGGAGTGCGGAATTGGATTATGCCTGGTTTCGCAGGCATCTGCGATGCAAATGTGAACGGACGAAAAAACTGGAAAACTCCTGGCCTTTCTCTTCGAGAACGATTGCAGCTAATGGAGCACCCGCTCGGCGCGCCATTTAGGCCAAGAGTTGCATATAGTCGTAACTTCGGTTTGTGGGCTCCCATCGTGATTGCCGCACCTTATCTGACGCTTTTCTACGAGCTCCTACTCAGCCACAGTAAACCGGGGAAGACGGAGTGAAATGGCGCTCGGGACTCTAGTCGCGTCCTACAGCTGCTTCGGGCGTTCGTGCCGCAATTCCGCATTTTCTGGCACGAAGACGTCTTGTGGGCTACGTCGGCCAGCATCACGGAGCAAATTTAGATATGGCTAGGGTCTCGGACTGGTCGTGACTGCTTCGCGTCAAACTACATTCTGCTGGGAGAGCTTGAGGCGAGGAATAGGGTTTGCTCCGCCATGGCGAGATCCGATGAATTGCTGAGGTGCGGAAAGTTGTCGAATAAGAGGAATAAGAGGAATCCCTTTATGGGCATTCGATTTTTTTACGAGGAGGGGAGGATCATGCCTTCCTTTCGTATGCGAGCTTCACAGACCCAGAGTGTCTCTCGGCTCGGGATGTCTGATCCGAATCCGGCTCGTCTGCTTTTGACGTTTGCTGTCGGATGACTGAAGCAGTGACGTCCACCGGACAAGTCTCACGGGCCATTGGCTGGAACATCGCGCTAACGATTGTAAGCATCGTGGTTCAGGTGGCGGTAACGATGTCGTTGGGCCGCCTGCTAACATCTGCCGATTACGGTGTCTTCGCCTTTGCTAATTCTATAATCGTATTCAGCTCTCACCTCTCTCAGCGCGGGCTCTCTGGTGCGATGCTTAAGCAAGGCGCATTGACCCCGGCTGACGTAGGAAACAGCTATGTTGTCTGCGTCAGCCTGGTCGCATTGATATCGACACTTATTGGTGCGGTAGTCCTCAGCCTAAAGTTTTTTGGTGCGCGATTCGAGCCGCAGTCCGATATCTTGCTTTTTCTTCTCTTGCCACTGTCAATCCAGCTATTGAGCACGCCCGCCGCAACGATTCTTCAGCGCAATTTCGCCGTTGTTAGAGCAAACATCTTCCAGGTATGTGGGATGGTGGTTGGAAATGGGGTCGTGGCATGCTGGTTTGCATATAGTGGATGGGGCGCGTGGAGTTTGGCCTACGGAGCCTTCGCGGCTGCTGTGATTACGGGTGCGCTCAATGTTATGGGCGGATGGTCGGCTGTAGCGTTCGAATGGAGCTATCGGCGGTACACTCAGCTGCTCTCCGATGCTATCGCGATGAACGGTTTGCGAGCACTCGATGTAGCTTGGCTGCAAGCGCCGATCTTATTTTTTGGAGTTTTTGCGACCATAGCCAATGCTGGGCTCTATCAGCGTATGCAGTTTTTTGCGGATCTTCTTCTGCAGATGACAGTTTGGCGAGTGGGGACTGTCCTGTACACCGCAATGGCCGTCGAGCGGAACGAAGCAACGATCGGTAACAAGCAATATCGGTCCGTCTTCCGAGTGCTCGTGACGCTGACCCTGCCGATCATTGCGTTTGTCTGGACTGCCGCCGAGCCGATGATCGGCTTCTTGTTGGGGCCGGCCTGGCTGGACGGAGCTTGGACTTTTCGGATTTTGATTATCGCGTTCGGACTGTACACCATTAATCAGGCTGGTTTTTGGACGCTGGAACTTAGTGGACGCTTTGTCCCGCGTTACGCCAGTGCGGGCTGTGCACTGGTTTCCGTGGTGCTCAGCTTGCTCCTCGTTCCAATCGATGCTTCTTTTGGGTACGGCTTCGCCCCGCTCTGTTCCATGCTTGTCACTGCGTTCGTCCTCCAATACGCGTTGGGAGAACGACTTTCCGACGTGCGGACTATTCTTGTCTCGCTGAGGGGGGGCGTGGTCCTAGCCGTTGGTGTGACATTGGGAGCGTTCTTAGGCGCGCTGTTAGGAAGAGAGATCGGCGCTGTTACCCCTCTTGAGTTGCTTCTCGTGCAAGCGGCACTCGCCGGCGGCGGAGTAGTCTGCATTGTGCCGATTGTGCTCTCATTCGCTGAGCTAAGCACGATAAGAGAGCTTCTCTTGCATCGCTTCCCGCAGTCGAAGCGCTACCTTGAGCTAATCGCACTTTACCGCTTTCTCAGACGGGCCTGAAAAATGAGATTCAGATATTCTATGCCGCTCGTTAAGGGACGAGGCGCGGGACTCGGCAACGAAATGATCAATTGGGCGAAGGCATTCATTGCTTCTCGGGCCTTAGATATCCCGCTCTTGCATCCAGCGTGGGGCCTTAACAGAAGGCGCTACTGGGAACTTTTCGGGACGTCTCGATCTGATTGGTTTATTCATAAAGCGATGTGGCGCGCCTTACCTCACTTTGAATTTCGCGAGTCCGATCTTGATCGCGCCGGCGGCGAAACCTTCCATGATGCTGTTTTGCGTTTTGCCTCCAAGCATGAGTTGAGCCGCCGCTCGGCTTACATTCTCGGTTTTGGAGGGCTCTGGGGCGAATACAGTTATATCGCCCAAGCAAGGTCATTCTTGCGACAACAGCTACTGAATTCAAGTAAGGCGATCGAGAATCTATATGAGATCGAAAATTCGCTTGAACAAGACGCGCTTCGGATTGGAGTACACATCCGGCGAGGCGACTTCGGCGCGCCGCCCACGAACCTAGAGTATCGTGGGAAATTCAATGCGGTCATTCCGCTCGAGTGGTACACGAACATAGCGCGAAATCTTAGGAACGCGTTCGGGATGAATGCCTGCTTCGTTGTAGTGTCTGACTCAACCGATGACGAATTGGCGCCGTTCCTTAGAGAATTTGGTTGTATTACAACGCAGCACCAAGAAAACCGCGACATATCCGATCTTCTCCTGCTATCGTCTTGTGATTTCATTGTCTGCTCTGTCTCGAGCTATAGCCAATGGGCTGCCTTCCTAAGCGACTCTCGCTACGCTTGGCTTGCGGCGAATCTCACAGAGCATCAATCGTTGGGCTCGATCTGGGGACATCATGTCAATCAAAAAGGCCTGGATCAGGAAATCGGTCGGGCTATCCGTAAGAATATCATCGAGCGGAATGCTAATCGACCACTACGGCCTCGAGGGACCGCAGTTGCTTGGGACGGCAACTTACCTGACGAATTGTTCGAAGACCTGCGTCTACGTCTACTTACAAAGCAGAGATCCACAGATCTAATTCGACATGGCGCAGTTCCTGTGCCAACCGCAACCGAGGCAGCGCAGGTCTTCCCAGCCACCGAATCGACTGACGGGTCCAATGCAGCTTGAAATCCCACGACAGGGTGGCCAACCGAGCGCTCCATTGAGGGGAGATGAAGGATCTCGCCCGAATCGCCTTGCTGGTCCTGTCTTTTGGACTGTTCTCCTTCTCGGCTTCTATCGCGAAGTCGTCGGTACTCAGACGCTGGCGATGGTGGGCTCTTTCAATCTCACGATTGTTGAACCCGCGCTATTCTTGTGCGGTCTTGCCTTAGCCCGAGCCGTAATCTCGCCTCCGAAATTCTATCTGGGCACTTTTCTAACGACCAGCTTTGGAGCCTTGATTGCAATAGGTGTTTTGCGCGGTCTTACAGTTTCTCCCTACGATGCGATTACGTCGCTGCGAACAACTGGCGAAATTGCTATCATTCTGGTTTGGGGAGCGTTTGTCTTGCCGAGTGACCTATGGCATCCGCGGATACAGAAGATTATCGTAGTCGTCGGCATGATGCTCGCTGGGCTCGTTTTGTTGCGACAAGTCATGGGGCCAACGTTTCTGATTTCGAGCGGAATAAGCGACGCAGAGGTTAATGATGGTGGCCGTGCCTTATCCGCACAGGGCACAGCGATGCTGGGCAGCGCGGCGATCGTGGTATTTGCGCACTCGTTTCGGGCGAGATCTCCTATTGCAGGTCGCGAAGCATGCCTCGCTATGGCGCTCTTCATGCTGGTTGCCTTGGCCCTAACCAAACAAGCCACAGCGACTCTCGGATCGGTGGTCGCGTTCGCGACACTTTTTGCATTTGCTCCAGGCAGACATCAGTTCCTTCGGTCGGCCTTTGTCGTGGTGGGGACGTGCGCAGGCGTATTGTTCTACACCTTTCTGCCAGACATCATGTCCGTGACCGACCTGAATGGGTTCTTGCCAGATGGAATGGCATTCGATGTGGCGCATCGCTCGGCCACTTTCGATGCTCGTACCAGGATTTGGACTGGTCTCTTAACTGATATGGAAAGCTGGTCTCCAGTTTCGCAGGCCATAGGATTGCCAGCGGGCACCAAGCCGAAGATTTGGATTGATCTATGGGGTGGGACATATTGGAAGCTGAGTATCCATAGTATGTATTACGGCGTCCTGCCATACGCGGGAATTCTTGGTTTGGTAATCTACGTCCTGATTGTTATAGTTGCTGCCGTGACGTGCGCTCGCCGTGCCTATTGGGAGGGCAATGAAGCATTTCCAGGCGCGCCAATCGGATTTGCATTTGTCGTCCTGCTAGCCACCTTGGGCGTTTCATACGAGCTTAGAAACGAGAATGCGCTCTTGATCGTAATGGCGGTCGCTGGCGGAATTCCTGTTGCGAGAACTGATCGGCTTCGGCGTCTGGGGAGATTAGAGCAAGCCAGAAGACCGCTTCACTCGCGACCTCAGGGTGTGCTTGGCCACAAACAGGCCCCTTGAGTAATACCGGTGGTAGGAACTGCGACGATAGAAAGCGTTTGGGCAATTGGAGCGCGGCGTCTTGGCCGTACTTTGGAGGCTAGCCGATTCACTCGGTCTTTCGGTTATCGACTTAGGTCGTGAGTCCTACGGGCTTCGCGGACTTGAAGTGATCCTCCAGAATTTCGAAACGGCAATGTTCATGCCGATCTATCCGCTATCTAGAATGGTCCATAAAGATGCCAAATCGTTCGACCGGAGATTCGTCCCTTTCATCTCGGCTTTGGCTGCTGTTGAAGACCCGCCTCTTTACTAGCAAGTCGGTACGGACCGGAAAGAACTTCCACCTCGGTCTTTTCTCTTACGTAAGCGCGGCAGACAAGTTGATCATCGGCGACAATGTGTACATTGGAAAATTTTGTTCCATTCAATGTAATGGTTCAATAGGTAGTGGCGTGTTGATTGCGAACAACGTTGGCATAGTTGGTCGAAAGGACCATGATCTCCGTGAAATCGGTGTTTGGATTAGAGACGCAAGTTGGATTGGAAATTCCACTCGGCTAACAAGGGATCCAGAGAATTGGATTTCAATCGGCGAGGATGTTTGGATCGGCTTCGGAGCAGTGGTTCTGTCAGGAGTACAAATTGGACGCGGAGCGATTGTCGCGGCTGGAGCCGTTGTTACAAGAGATGTAGCTCCGTACGAGATCGTCGGCGGCAATCCGGCTCGCCTGATCGGCACCCGTTTTTCTCCTGCGGAAATTGAAGCCCACGAACGCGCTCTCTCGACTGGACGCAGCAAATGACCTCCCGCGTTGTTTATCTTTTTCCAATTTCTCATCGCTTTCGACTTCCATTCCACGAGAAGATTCGGGCCGTTCTCGCCAAGGACGGCGTTGAATATACTGTGTGCTACAGTGCGCCATTTGGCGAAAATCTAAAAAAGAGAGACACGGTTGACATCTCTTGGGGACACAAAGTCCCACTTCTCAAACTTTGGAAGGGTGCTCTCCTCCAGCTAGCTTTTTGGGAAATTATCTCGTCCGATCTGGTGATAATTCAGCAAGAAAACAGACTTTTGGTAAATTACGTCTGTCAACTGCTGAGCATGCTCAGGCTCAAGCGGGTCGCCTACTTCGGACACGGTCGAAATTTTCAAGCGAAGAATAGAAATTCTATAGGAGAGAGATGGAAAAAGTTCTGGGCAACGAAAGTAAATTGGTGGTTTGCGTACACGGAGGAGACAAAAGACTTCATATCGAAACTTGGCTTTCCAGAGGCCCGTATTACGGTCTTCAACAACGCTGTCGATACGAATGAGCTTCAACGACATGCGCGTTCTATTTCGCTGGATCAACTCCAGATGCTTCGTAGTGAGCTTGGCCTTTCCGGAAAAAATATAGGCATCTATGTGGGTGGGCTATATCGCGAGAAGCGGATCGATTTTCTGATTAATGCTTTGGACAAAATTCGCGCCTCGATTCCTGACTTCGAGTTCATTTTTGTGGGCGGTGGTCCTGACCTGTCGCTTGCACGGTCAGCGGCAGAAAGCAGGCCGTGGGTTAAAATCACTGGTCCAAAATTTGACCGCGAGAAGGTTGAACTCATGCTACTCGCAAAAGTTTTCCTGATGCCCGGGCTTGTGGGTTTGGCAGTTTTGGACGCCTATAGCGTTGGTCTCCCGGTATTTACGACTGATTACCCGTACCACAGTCCGGAAATCGCGTATGTCATTGACGGTGTCACGGGAGCGATAGCCCAACCTTGGCATTCCGCAGATGGTTATGCTGCTGCAGTCATAGATATGCTGCGAAGAGATGATGAATTGGAGAGGATGTCGTCTAATTGTAGAGAGCAAGCTTCCAAGTTTACTATCGATGAGATGGTGACTCGATTCTCATATGGCATAAGGCAGGCTCTGGCCGATAAACCTACGCTGGCCTAGTCGGATCGGAAGAGAACCCCTAGCACTCCGAAGCAGCAGCCGGGGAGGGGCCGCGGGTCGGATGTTGTACGGTTGGCCGGTCGGCAGTTTTGTTTCACGGTCGTACTTGGCTACGGAGCACGCTCCATCGTGGAGCCCGCGGTTGGAAGTCTTTCGCGGAACCATCTTCCTGCAGGAGTGGAGCGACAATGGCTGTGAAGGAGATTGCGGTAAGGATCTTGATCACGCTGGCGGGAATTGTACTTCCTATTGCTGTTCTCAGTACAGCCACTGCAGGAGAAACCGATACCCCATTTCCTATCCGGGAAGGCATCAACATCGCCGGCCCATTCGTCCGTACCAAGGTAGCGCCATCAAATTTCAACGGTGAGCGCTCCGAGTATTGGACGCGCACTATGTACCCGGGCTGGTACACTGGGGATGAACTTCGTCAACAGGGATTCGATTTTGTTCGCATGGCCATAAATCCGGCCGTCCTTCTTGAAAATCCAGCGTTAAGAAGGGGCCGTTTTCTGGATGAGATTGATCGTGAAATTCAATTTTACCGTTCTGCAGGACTAAGGGTCATTGCAGACCTCCACTTTTGGAGGCCGGCCAATGAAGTCTGGACAGAGCAAGCAATTATGGGTGACGGAAGCTCCGCCGCCGGTAGTGCTTATAGGGCTTTGGTCGTTGAGATCGCAGACCGGCTCGCCCGATATCCTCAAGGCGATGTTGCGCTCGAGCTGTTAAACGAACCGCCGACGCAGGACTGCGGGACAGGTTGGATTCCCTTACAACAAGCTCTAGTGAGGGCGGTTCGCGAGAGCACTGCGAAGCTGCCGATTATTGTGACTGGATGTGGGGGGCAGCTCGACGGGCTCTTGGCGCTCGATCGGTCGAAAATCGACTTAAGCGATAGCAACCTCATTTTTACATTCCACTTTTACGAGCCGTTCTTATTCACACACCAAGGAGCGTACCGGCTGTACTTGCACATTCAGGGCATTCCCTATCCCGCGGCCGATGGAAGTGTCGAAGCGGCCGTTGGGCTAACCAATGCTTTGATTGATCAATTAGGCCTATCGATTGCGGATGCGGTTGCCGAGAAGGCGAGTGCGACAAAGGAGATACTGCGCTATTTCGCGCAGGCACCGGGTCGAGATTTTGTGAAGTCGCAGTTCGACAAGGTGTCGGCGTGGGCTCGTGCGAATACGATTCCTCCTTCGCGAATATTGTTGGGAGAATTCGCAGCCATAAACTGGCGGAAAACAGACAGGCCCGACTATTTGGCTGCGCGCATTCGGTGGGACAATGATGTGCGGGCCGCCGCCGCCGAACGAGGCTTTGCGTGGGCATACTGGAATTTGCCATATCCGAAGGGGGATATTTTTCGATGACCTCGGGTCGCTGTAGTGGGTAGCGTTTTTGCGCTTACGCCGCGAGAACAAGGTCGAGTGGTCGCCATTTCGAAGCCGGAGGATTAGGGATCGCTTAGCGATGATACGAGGCGGGCGGGGCCAGCACGTCGGCTGGCGAAGCCTATGATCGCTTGGGTTAAAGAGCTTGGGTCAGCCGGCGACTGTCCTCATTAGAGCCGGCGAGGGTCCAATTTCTTCCGGCCGTAACATTCCGTAGCTCTCGTCAAACAGATTATTTGAAAATGCAAGGTCGGCTTCCTGCCGATAACAGATTAGGGAGACTGTGGCCTCTCGCGGCCGCCGCCTTAGTTACGCGGCGGCCAGAGGATTCGAACTTAAGGTAGCTTTAGGGTCACGGAGGGAATGCGTCACACTCGATAACGACACGGTCCGAAGATCGATCCGCCCAAGCAAAGCGCCCTAATCGCTGCGGCGCTCGCACCCGGCTCGATTGCCAATCAGACACTGAAGTACATTGCCGCCGTCGATGAGGATCCCGAGACTATGCGGGTCGTTTCTTGCGATCATGGGCGTGCAGTCGGAGCTCTATCTTCCGCAGGGTGCTCTTTTGCGAGAGGAATGGTTTCTCGATCAAATGCCAAGAAAATGCAGCGAACACGGTCGTGATGGCGAGAGATATTGGAAATGATATGAACCACTGCCTATAGAAGGAGCCAAACGAAGCGACCATCTGCTGTATTGGAAAACTGTAAAGGTAAACTCCATAAGAGTAGTCTGCTCCCTCGATCAGCCAATTTCGCGAAGGGTTCATCAGACCGATCCAGACGGTCAGGTACGCCAAAGGCGCGAAAATAAAGAAATCGATGCCCGGTAGGAATTGAAATCCCGTATAGCAGATGAATGCGCTGGCAAGCCCGTACCCCGTGGACCATCGAATTTTCTCCCTGTACAAGTGAAAAGCCACACCAGTTAGGAAAATGGTGACAAGCGACAAGCCAGGGGTTGCCTTTGATAGGAGATACCATTCGTCGCTGCGCTTGTAGAAAGCGTAGCCGACTGAAAACATGGCCATTCCGACTACGCCGAAAAGGACGAGGCTTTCGCGTCTCTTCAACCCGATCATAATCAAGCCGGAGAGGGCGATATAGCAATAGAGTTCAAAAGGAACGGTCCAGAGCTGCGAATTGACCGTCTTTTCAGGGTTGTCGGTGAACACGCCTGGCAAATAGAACGATACATGGCCCGTAACGTTCAAAAGGTATTTCAAGAAGAGAGGGTCGGAAAAATAATCTAAAAGAAGCAGGTTCGTGAACAGTGGTCCTAGGATCAAAGCAGAAAGCAGCACCTCCACCGTTAAGGCAGGGAAGATGCGAATGATCCTCAGGCCAACAAACATTGTAAGAGTGTCGCTACGCTGCAGACTTCCGGCAACGAGAAAGCCGGAAAGGGCAAAGAACATGGGAACAACCATTTTTGAAATCCCGCGAAGAGCGGTTTCCCAAAAGAGGTTGTTTCCTTCGATGCCATAGCCAGTTGTGCCTGTATGAATAATGACGACACAGATGGCCAACGTTATGCGAAGATAATCAAATCCGCTCGGGCGTCCCCCGCAAGCAACTAGTTTTTTCCCGAGCGTCATTGTTTGCCACGCAGCGCTCGTTGCCTTCGGCTTCGCGAAAACTCTTCGCGCGCTATTCTATAGACGAACAGCGGGGCGAGGATCAGATAACGCCGCCAAAGCCGACGCGGCTCGCTCAGCAGGCGATAAAGCCATTCCAATCCGTATTCGCGCATGAATGCTGGGGCTCTTTTCACTCTGCCAGCGTGGAAGTCGAAGGCCGCCCCAACTCCAAGAAGAACGCCGTGATCGAAATGTCGTACGGCTTTCATCATCCAATACTCTTGCTTTGGGCTTGAAAGCCCGACCCAGATGAAATCCGGCGTCAACTCTTTGATCGTGTCTAGCTCGGCCATTTCTTCTTCGGTCAGAGATCGTTGGCCGTCGATGTCACGGATCGGGGGGGCATAGGTGCCGGCGATCCGCAGTCCGGGGTAGGCTCTCGAAAGGCGCGCAGCCATAGTTTCGGCAACGCCCGGCTTTCCCCCGAAGAAATAGTGCGTGGTACTATCAGCGACTGATCGCGAGCAAACGGCCAGCATAACGTCAGGGCCAGGTGTTCGCTCGATCTGCGCCGGGCCATAGCCACGCAGGCGTGCAACCCGGGTTAATGGCATGCCGTCCGGTACGACCATGCTTGCTTCATCGTGCAGCGCGAACAACAAAGGGTCTTCTAGAGCGCGCATGAGGCCGTGCACGTCACGCACAAATACAGTCTTGGCGGTTCCCGATTTGCCCCACGAGCAGATTCTGTCCACGGCACCCGTCATGTTGACGAGACTAATGGGCACACCGAGGACCCGAATATGTTCAATTGTGGAAGTCGTCTCTCCAACCTCCGCGCTACTCATCGCTTCATCCAAGTTATGCTTTAGCCGAAAATATGATTGGGCATTTTGCCCCTGCACTAATACGCAGCCGGTCGAACCAAAATCGCTAGGGTTGTTCGGAATAAGATCCTCAGATCCAGCCATGTGCTCCAGTTGTTTATGTACCAGAGATCACATTCAACACGCTTCTGCATCAGGTCGAGCGTGCGGGTTTCTCCGCGATAACCATTAACCTGGGCCCAGCCGGTGATGCCGGGCTTGACGTGGTGGCGGAAGGCGTAGTTGCCGATGATCTGCTCATATTCGTCGTTGTGGGCGGCCGCGTGCGGGCGGGGGCCGACCAGCGACATGTCGCCCTTGAGCACGTTGAAGAGCTGCGGCAGCTCGTCGATCGAGGTCTTGCGCAGCCATTTGCCGATGGGCGTGACGCGCGGGTCGTTCTTCTGCGCCTGCACGATCGTCGGGCCGTCCTCCAGCACGCGCATGGTGCGGAACTTGAAGATCTTGAACGCGCGCCCGCCGAAGCCGTGGCGGGTCTGGCGGAAGAACACCGGGCCCTTCGAGCTCAGCTTGATCAGGATCGCGGTCACCAGCATCACCGGCGCGAACACCAACAGCGCAAGGCTCGCGCCGACGAGGTCGAGTGTCCGCTTCAGCGCGCGCTCCTTCCAGGATAGCGGCGCGCGGCGCAGCTCGGCGGTGAACGTGTTGCCGGTGCTCACCAGCGGATAGCGCAGGAACCGCGCGGCTTTGGGGTCCGGCACCAGATGCACGGGGATGGGCAGGATCTTCAGCGCGTCCAGAATGCTGTCGATCGCGTGCTGCCGGCTCCAGTTCATCAGCAGGAAGACGTGCTCGATTCGGTTCTCGCGCGCAAACGCGATCAGCTCCTCGAAGCGCGGCGCCAGCTGCGACAGCAGCAGCGGCGAGGCGAGCTCCTTGGCCGGGATCTCCATCACCCGCACCAGGCGGTAGCCGTGCTGGCCGAGGTCGTCGACCGCGTTGGAGGAGCTCGCAAGGCCGAACTCGGCGATCATGATGGCGCGGCCGTTGGCGAAGGCGCCGGTGCGCAAGGCATGCGCGGTCCAGCGCGCCGCCGCGATCTTCCAGGCGAGCAGGACGGCAAGGCCGACCAGGTAGAACGAGATCGTGGTCCCGCGCGAAAACTCCTCGCTGACCTTCATCGTGAAGGCGATCGCCAGCAGCGCCCCGAACAGCCCGGTCCACGTCGTCAGCGTCAGCCGGAACGTGCGGGCTAAGTTCGTGATGTTCTTCAGGCGGTAGCCGTGCTGCACCACCGTCAGCAGGACGAAATTGATCGCGATCAGCACGCTGGCCGCCGCATAGACATCCGCCTTGCCGAGCGTGCCCGCGCTGACGATGTGATAGCCGACAGCGCAGCCGATCCCGCTGACCACGATCAGCGCCGCGTCGATGACAGCCATTGCCTGCTCAACAACCACAGGCTTCATCCAACTCAGTGCAGAACCTGTCGCTGTCTCCGCGCTTGGCGCGACCACGCGGATTTCCGTCGCAGAATCAGCGACAGGCACCGGCCGTGTGGAAAGAATCGTCATCCTGCCCAACCCATTGACGCAAAATTCATTTACCGAACGCGCTGTGCTATCGGTCAAAATCGCTGTTAAAACAAGGCGAAGGAAAAGTTAACCTTACCCCACAAGCTGCATTGTAGCCCATCTCGCCCTCGTTGATATGTTAAATTTCGCAACCTGTTAGGAAGATCTCGTTGCCTCGAACCCAGTCCCGGCGGCGGACCCGGCCGAGAGGAAAGCGCACCCTCGCCATTGGCCTTGCTGCCCTCGCCTTGGCCGGAACTGTGCTTCTCCTTCTTCGCCCCGATGCGGCGCCCGTACGCGCTCCGACGGCTTCGACTGCCGCCTCGGTCAAGCTCCTGTTGGACGGGCCATATGGCGCGCGCTTTGCCGGCGAACTTGCGGCATCGAGGCAGGGATTTTTCTCCTCCCGCATCGAGTTGGCCGCCCAATCCGATCCAGACTTCGTCCAAACTGTTGCACGTCAACATGCCATCGGCGTGACGAGTGGCCAGAAGTTCTTGCTGGCAACCTGGCGGGGCGTTCCCGTCACCACCTTCGCGGCCAGCTTTCTCGATACCTCGGTCGCGATCTTCACACTCGAAAGCTCGGGATTGCGGCGGCCGGTTGACCTGGTCGGGAAGCGGATTGGGTATCGCAGAGCGAGTGAGGGAGAGGTCGTCTTTGATGCCATGATGGCGCAGCTCGGGCTTCCCCGCAGCCAGATCACCAAGGTCCCTGACCGCGACAGCTTCGTGGCTCTGAAGGCCGGGGAGGTGGATGCGATCGTCGTCGCCATCGACGAGCAGCCCGATCCCTCCAGTCCGAGTTTCGTGAAGCTGAACGTGATCAAGCCGCAGGACTACGGCATCCATGTCCCAGGCCAGGTCTATTTCGCAAGCAATGATCTCATCCATGACCAGCCGTCCGCAATCGCTGACGTTCTTCAGGGCCTCATCCGAGGATGGCAATTTGCCTACGCGGACTATGCACGGAGCGTGCCCGTTCTCGCTGGCACCGGACCGGCCAGGCTGAATTCCGAGCGGCTGCGATTCGAGCTGCAGCAGCAACGCCACCTGGTGCTCCCCACGGGCGGCCGTATCGGCGACTACGACGAAAGCCGTTGGCGGACGCTCCGGGATATTCTCATCTTTGCCAAGCTCGGCGAGGAAGACGTGCCGCTGGCTCAGACCGTCAACTACCAGTTCCTTCGGGATGTGTACCGCCGTTCACCCGACCTCGCTGCCCCCGGCGCCTGGAGCGAGCAAAAATAGGACCAAGAAGCCACACTTGTGCGCCATGTCGTCTCAAAAGCCTCTCGGCTGCCCGGCATGAGTTGCATTTCGGCCGGTGGCCTTGGTAAACTTCGGTTCACTATTTGGGCTAGTCGCGGAGTGGCTTTACAGGCTGTGACGTTGGTGGGCTGGGGTCTGACAAGCGCAGTCGGGGATTCAAATCCGCAGGGGCGAGGAGCTTTTTGGATGTTTAAGACGTTGATGCGAGCGGGCTTTTTGGCCGCGACAGTCTCCCTCGGTGCAGTGAGCGGAGCAAGCGCCGCGATGCCAATGCCGGCGCCGGCGGCCCTGCTCGCGGGCGAGAGCCAAGTGACGCCCGTTACCTTCTGGGCGCAGCCCTATCCCTATCGGTATGTGCCGTCGCGCCGCTGCCCGCTGGTGCGGGTCGAGACGCCCTATGGCTGGTACATGGATCGCGTTTGCGCGCCTGTCGGTCCTGTCTTGCGCCGGGCATACTGAGGTTGAGCTAACCGGCGGCGGCTGCCGTTTTCCAGCGATGTTCAAAGGCAGCCGCACAGCTCATGCGGCTGCCTTGCTCGTTTTTGTTTCATTTTCTGATGACCTTTGTGCGCGCAGCGTAGGTTCACCATGAATATCTTTGGAGGGCTGGGACAGGCTATCGCATGGTGAAG
The DNA here is from genome assembly GCF_023006515.1 of Bradyrhizobium sp. PRIMUS42. Classification (NCBI taxonomy): domain Bacteria; kingdom Pseudomonadati; phylum Pseudomonadota; class Alphaproteobacteria; order Hyphomicrobiales; family Nitrobacteraceae; genus Bradyrhizobium; species Bradyrhizobium sp. PRIMUS42. The sequence goes on along the minus strand of NZ_JALBGZ010000033.1, from coordinate 3,091 downwards.
ATTGTGTTACGAGTTTGGCGGGGCTGCATCGGCAGCGTGATTGCGTAATGCGGCGGTAGCCGGATCTCACGGGAGCGATGCTCCGGCGAACCGGACTCTGATAGAGGATACGATGACAGGGGTTTCAACCTTCGATCTTTCGGGCAAACGTGTCTTTGTCGCGGGTCACCGCGGCATGGTGGGATCAGCTGTCGTCCGCAGGCTTGGGTCAGAGAATTGCACCGTACTGACGGCCGACCGGCGCGAGCTCGACCTTACAAAGGAAGAGCCCACGCTGAAATGGCTCGAGGCCAATCGTCCAGAGGTCGTTGTTCACGCCGCTGCGAAGGTTGGCGGTATTGCAGCCAACAACAATTTCCCGGTCGACTTTCTCTGCGACAACCTTGCGCTGGAATTGAACGTGATCCGTGCAAGTCACACGGTTGGTGTGCGGCGCTTGCTGTTCCTCGGCTCGTCCTGCATCTATCCCAAGCACGCCAAGCAGCCGATCGCCGAAAGCGAATTGCTCACTGGGCCGCTTGAACCGACCAACGAGTGGTATGCAATCGCAAAGATTGCCGGCCTCAAGATGTGCCAGGCGTATCGTCGTCAGTATGGCGATGATTTTACCTCGGTCATGCCGACCAATCTCTACGGCCGCGGCGACAATTATCATCCGGACCACAGTCATGTGCCGGCGGCGTTGATCCGCCGCTTCCACGAAGCCAAGCTGGCTAAAGCACCGAGCGTTTCCGTGTGGGGCACCGGCACGCCGCTCCGCGAATTTCTCAACGTCGAGGATTTTGCGGATGCCTGCGTTTTCCTTCTGAAGAATTATTCGAGCGACCTCCCGATAAACGTCGGCAGCGGCGATGAACTGACGATCGCAGACTTCGCGGTGGCTGTAGCCGAGGTCGTGGGCTACCAAGGCAAGCTGATTTTCGATACGTCCAAGCCTGATGGAACGCCGCGCAAGCTGCTTGATAGTTCCCGAATCCGCGCGCTGGGCTGGCGCGCAAATACGCCGCTACGGTCGGGGCTTACCGCAGCGTATGAAGATTTCTTAAAGGGATACGGACGTCATCTGGAGGTACGTGCGGCTACCTAGATTTCCGAGCCCAGTGACTGAGATCTGCGGTGTGTTTTCGAACGCTCTTAGCCCGCTCTCGCAAAACCTACATACCTGAGTTGAGATTTGGCCAATACCTACGTCAATTGAAGCTGTGATCTTTCATCATGCTTGGCAGGCGTGAGTGGACGTATTTGGTCGGACTGCCATGCTATTGGTCTCATTGATGATAACGATGTCAGGATCAAGTTGACCTCAAAATTCGTGCTGTTGAAATGGACGAGCTAGCTGGTCAATATACCTGATTGCAAATTGTGAAGCGGTTGATTGCATTGCGCCTTCAAAGCTTGATCTGGGCGACATCGCTGCCGCGCCAGACCCATTGTCCGCATCACTCGTGCCGCGGGAAATATCTAAATCCGTGCTGCTTGATGAGCTCATCTCGCTTTGCCGACTCGAGATCTTCTTTCATCATCTCGCGGACGAGGCTCTCGAAAGAGGTTTGGGGTTGCCAGCCGAGCTTTTCTTTCGCCTTTGAAGGATCGCCGAGCAGGGTGGCTACCTCTGTTGGGCGGAAATAGCGCGGGTCGACTGATACCACGCACTTGCCATTTGCAACATTGTAGCCCTTCTCGTCGACGCCGGAGCCTTCCCACCGGATCTTCATGCCGACCTCGCTCGCCGCCACGTTGACGAAATCTCGCACCGAATGCTGAACGCCTGTTGCGATGACGAAATCCTCTGGCTTTTCCTGTTGCAGCATCAACCACTGCATCTCGACGTAATCGCGGGCGTGTCCCCAATCGCGCAACGCATCGAGATTACCGAGATAGAGCCGCTCCTGCAGACCCAAATAGATCCGTGCCAGAGCGCGCGTGATCTTTCGAGTCACGAAGGTCTCGCCACGAACGGGAGATTCGTGGTTAAAGAGGATGCCGTTGCAGGCATACATCCCATAGGCTTCGCGGTAGTTGACCGTGATCCAATAAGCATAGAGCTTAGCGACGGCGTACGGCGAACGCGGGTAGAAAGGAGTCGTCTCCTTCTGCGGGATTTCTTGGACCAAGCCGTACAGCTCGGATGTCGACGCCTGGTAGAACTTGGCCGTCTTTTCCAGCCCGACAATCCGCATCGCCTCGAGAATTCGAAGGGTGCCGAGGCCGTCAGAGTTCGCAGTGTATTCTGGTTCCTCGAATGAGACAGCCACGTGGCTCTGTGCAGCGAGATTATAGATCTCGTCAGGCTGCACCTGGCCGACAATGCGTATCAGGCTCGAAGAGTCCGTCAGGTCGCCGTAATGCAGGCGGAACGGCGGATTCGGCTCGTGGGGGTCCAGGTAGAGATGGTCGATGCGATCGGTATTGAAAAGAGAAGTTCGGCGTTTGATGCCGTGGACTTCATATCCTTTTCCCAAGAGCAATTCAGCGAGATAGGCGCCGTCTTGGCCCGTCACGCCAGTAATAAGTGCACGTTTCTTTGTCATAATGATCTCTAGGTTCGGTACACCGTTCGTACTCGAAAACGGAGGGAATAGGGAGGTGGCTGGGTGAAAAAAGCAAGCTTAGATTAACGGCCTTTGACGTCCGCGGAATGGGCAACAGATCGCTCCGATAAGGTTATTTGAGGTTTGTCTTTTCGCCGTGAAATCCGAGCTATATGGATGTTGCGCAATGTAACGAAATAGCTTTGCGCGGAGTTACCTAAATTGAGCAACAGCATAATCCCCCTGATCATGTGCGGCGGTGCCGGCACGCGGCTGTGGCCGGCCTCGCGCGAGGTGCGGCCCAAGCAATTCCTGCCGCTGTTCGGCACGCGCTCGACCTTCCAGGACACGCTGCTGCGCGTCTCGGATCCCCAGCTGTTCGACCGGCCGATCGTCATCACCAATGCGTCCTATCGTTTCATGGTGCTGGAGCAGCTCGCCGAGATCGGCATCGAGGCCGACGCGATCCTCGAGCCGATGCGGCGTGATTCAGGACCTGCGATCGCCGCGGGCGCGGTGTTCGCGCAGAACCGCGCCAGTGAAGCCGTCGTGCTCGCGCT
>NZ_JALBGZ010000339.1:0-6723 GCF_023006515.1 Bradyrhizobium sp. PRIMUS42 | reverse complement strand
CGGCTCGATCGGCCGCACGCTGGTCCGCGGCGCGCTCGGCGGATTGCTGCGGCGCTAGGCAGAACGCCCTGTTTTGGGCAATTCCGCTTGACCCCAAAAGGTCGTCATGCCCGGGCTTGTCCCGCCTGCGCGGCCGAAGCCGCTTCGGCGAGGCGAAGGCCCGGGCATCTACGTTCTTCGTGCTGCGATAAAGTGCGATAAAGGTCGTGGAGGGCCGGGACAAGCCCGGCCCTGACGATGTGGAAGCTCAAGCACTTTGCTAGTCACCTCATGTGCCGTTGCCCGAGGTCACCACCGCTACAATTTCAGGTGAGGGACTCTCCAAGCCCGCGCCGGTCTGCTACGTCCTGTTCGCCGCCGCACAGGACCACTCCGTGACCTCGCCCGCCCCGCTAGCCAAGCCTGACGCGCCCAGACGCCTGTCGCTGCGCGCGCCGCTGGACCTGCTATTTCTGCTCTGCTGCGTCCTGCTGACCGCCGACGTGCTCGTCCCCGAGATCTTCGGCAGCGGCAAGACCAAGGATTACCCGCTGTGGTACTGGGCCGGGCAGCAGGTCTTGCAGGGTGAGCCATTCTATCCCGCCACGGCCATCGAATATTTCGACTTCATCTATCCACCGCTCCCGGCGATCCTGCTGGCGATCCCGAGCTGGTTCGGCAAGATCCCGCTCTATCTCGTCCTGTCGATCCTGAATGTTTTGGCGTGGTGGTACACCGGAACGTTCTCCCACGTCATGACCGGCTCGGACCGCAAGCCAAGTCCCTGGCTGGAAGCGCTGCCTGCTGTCATCACCGTGCCCTTCGTGTTCGACATGTTCGACCTCGGCCAGCCCAACCTCGTCCTGCTGGCGATGATGCTCTACGGTTTCTGGAGCTTGCGGCATCAGCGGTCATGGCTCGCCGGCTTCATGTTCGCGCTCGCCGCCGCCATCAAGGTGTTTCCAATTGCGGTGCTGCCTTATCTGATTTGGCGGCGCAAGTGGGAGGCCGTCGTCGCTACGGTCGCCTTCACCGGCATCCTTCTCTATGTCGTGCCGGCGCCGATCCGCGGCTTCGAGCGCAACGCGGCCGAGCTTGCGCTCTGGTACCAGGGCATGGTCGGAACGAGCTCGGAAAAGGGCTTTGGCCAGCGCGACGAGCAGAACTGGTCGTGGGTCAACCAGTCGCTGATCGCCGTCACGCACCGCCTTGTCCGCCCGATCAACTACAATCAGGACAGTCCCAACAAGCCGGCACGCACGATGAATATCATCGACGTCGACTACAGGACGGCAAACTGGATCGTGCTGGCGTTGTCCGCATTGCTCGGGCTCGGCTTCGTCGCGATCATGCCACGGCAAGCGCGGCGGACGGCGCGCTCGGACGCCGAGGAACTCGGCATCCTGTTCTGCCTGATCACGGTGGCCTCGCCTCTGGCGCGGCAATACTACTTCATGTGGCTGTTCTTCCCGATGACGGTGTTGATGCATCGCGCCGCCTTCGACGAGCGGGCGAAGGTGCGCCTCGGAACCTGGCTGGCCCTCGGCGCTGCCGGCATTCTCATGCTGCTGGCGCTGCCGTGGTTTCCAACTGTGCTCCAGGCCTGGGGCAACAACCTCGCTGCGACCGCCGTTCTTGCGGGCACGCTCGCATGGCACATCCGCCATCCGCCGGTTGCGGCTGGCTCCCAGCCAGCGACGGCGCTAAAACCCAAGCATCTCGAAATGTCGTCTTGAGACTCAAAAGTCAGGAATCCGACCATGGCCAATGCGCAGCTTCAATCCGTGCTCGACCACATCGACAAGGATTTCGACAACAGCCTGGAGCGCCTGTTCGCGCTGCTCCGGATCAAGTCGATCTCCGCGGATCCGGCCTTTGCCGGGGATTGCAAGGCGGCGGCGGAGCATCTCGCCAAGGACATCGCAAGCCTGGGTGTCGCCACCGAGGTGAGACCGACCGCCGGCCATCCCGCCATCGTCGGCAAGACCAAGGGAGACGACAAGGCCGGCGGACGGCCGCATGTGATCTTCTACGGCCACTACGACGTGCAGCCGGTCGACCCGCTCGATCTCTGGCACCGCCCGCCGTTCGAGCCCGTCGTCACCGATCATGCCGACGGCCGCAAGATCATCGTTGCGCGCGGCGCCGAGGACGACAAGGGCCAGGTGATGACCTTCGTCGAAGCCTGCCGCGCCTGGAAGAGGGTGACGGGATCGCTGCCGATCGATGTCACCTTCCTGATCGAAGGCGAGGAGGAGGTCGGCTCGAAGAACTTCGTGCCCTTCATCGAGGCCAACAAGGACGAGTTCAAAGCCGATTACGTGCTGGTTTGCGACACCGGCATGTGGGACCGCAACACGCCGGCGATCACGACCTCGCTGCGGGGCCTGCTCTATGAAGAGCTGAAGATCACCGCCGCCAATCGCGACCTGCATTCCGGCGTGTTCGGCGGCAGCGCGATGAACCCGATTCGCCTGCTCACGAAAATTCTGGGCGGCCTGTTCGACGACGACAACCGCATCACCATTCCCGGCTTCTATGACGGGGTAAAGGATCTGCCGCCCGACATCCTCGAGCAATGGAAGAAGCTCAACCTCACGCCCGAGATGTTCTTGAAGCCGATCGGCCTGTCGATCCCCGCCGGCGAGAAGGGGCGCCTCCTGATCGAGCAGGCCTCGTCGCGTCCGACCTGCGACGTCAACGGCATCTGGGGCGGCTATATCGGCGAAGGCTCCAAGACGGTGATCCCGTCGCATGCCTCGGCCAAGGTCTCGTTCCGTCTGGTCGAAGGGCAGGACCCGCAAAAGATCCGCAAGGCTTTTCGCGATTACGTGACGGCGCGCATTCCCGGCGATTGCAAGGTCGAGTTCGGCGACCATTCCGCCGCGCCCGCGGTCGCGCTCGACTGGAACATGAAGCCGCTCGCCGCCGCCAGCAAGGCGCTCACCGACGAATGGGGCAAGGAGACCGTGCTGATGGGCTCGGGTGCCTCGATCCCGATCGTCGCCGACTTCAAGCGCACGCTCGGCCTCGACTCGCTGCTGGTCGGCTTCGGCCTCGACGACGACAACATCCACTCGCCGAACGAGAAGTACGACCTCCGGAGCTTCCAGAAGGGCATCCGCTCCTGGGCGAGGATCCTCGCTGCGCTGGCCGAAGTGAAGTAGGCGAGCTGCCGTAGGGTGGGCAAAGGCGCAACGCGCCGTGCCCACCATCTCTCAGTGATGACGAAAGAAGAAGACGTGGGCACGGCGCGCGAAGAGCGCGCCTTTGCCCACCCTACGAGACCTATCCTCGTCATTGCGAGCGTAGCGAAGCAAGCCAGAATCCTTCCGCTGAGACAGCCTGGATTGCTTCGTCGCAAGGGCTCCTCGCAATGACGGGTGTGGCGGCTACCTGCCCCAAAATAAAAACGCCGCCCGGGATTGGGCGGCGTTTCATTCCAAATGGCGTAGAGGTCAGTTGACAGCTACCCTACACCAAATCCCGAAAATCTCAAGACCGGTAACCCGGCAGCTCGCGGTCGAGCTTGCGCAGCAGCGGCGGCCACACGAGGTTGGTGGCGCGCAGCTCGGCGCGATCGCGGTTGGCGAGCAGCTCGGTGTTCTTCTCGATCGCAATCTCCTCGACCGGATAGACCGGCGTACCGAGCGCGCGCGTGCGCACCTGCATCGAGCAGGCGCGCTCGAGGTGGTACATGCGCTCGAAGGCGGAGGCGACCGAGCGGCCGACGGTCAGCGTGCCGTGATTGCGCAAGAGCATGTGGTTGTGGTCGCCGAGGTCCTTCTGCAGCCGCGGCCGCTCGTCGTGGTCGAGCGCGATGCCTTCGTAGTCGTGATAGGCGAGGTCGTGGGTGACGAGCTGGGCGGTCTGGTTCAGCGGCAGCAGCCCTTCCGCGCTGCTCGACACCGCGGTGCCGTCGAGGGTGTGGAGATGCAGCACGCAGATCGCGTCCTCGCGCACCTCGTGGATCGCCGAATGGATGGTGAAGCCCGCCGGGTTGATGGTGTATTCGCTCTCGGAGAGCTGGTTGCCGTGCAAATCGACCTTGACGAGGCTGGACGCCGTGATCTCGTCGAACATCAGCCCATAAGGGTTGATGAGAAAGTGATGCTCGGGGCCCGGCACGCGCGCGGAGATGTGGGTGTCGACCAGATCGTCCCAGCCATACAGCGCGACCAGGCGATAGCAGGCGGCGAGATTGACCCGTTGCTGCCACTCGGCCTCCGTCATGTTGGACGGTACTTCCTTCAGGCGCGCTTCCGCTGGCGACATGGCTGATCTCTCCGAACATCGTTGTTGCGGGGAGGGAGCCTAGTACCGCTATTGGTTGGCAGCAAGGTACGCAGAGCGCGGCAGTCCAGCGTAGCCCGCATGGAGCGCAGCGGAATGCAGGGCCGCTCTGAGAGGGGTCCCGGATTTCGCTGCGCTCCATCCGGGCTACGGGGCTACGACTCCGGAGAAAATTTCTACGGCGCCGGGATCGACAGCAGGCTGGAAATGCTGCGACCGCGGATGTCGTAGACGCGGGCGAACACCACGTCGTCGCGCTTGATCTCGACCATCACGGGCGCAGTGAGGCCCTTGCAGTAGAACTCGCCGAGTGTCATCGCGAAATCGGCCGCGTTGGAATCCCAGCCGATGGTGAAGTCCGGGCCGAGCGCGACCTGGGCCGGGCGCTGCGGACCGCAGACCGCGACCTTCCATTTGCGATTGGTCGGCGGAACCTCCTGGCGCTCGACGATCTGCTCGCGCAATTCGTCCGAGGCCTGCTTCAGCGCGAGACCCCAATAGTCCAGCATGAAGCGGTCGTCGGCGCCGCGCACGGTGCCGGCGATGTGGTTGAAGTGGGTGTACTGATAGGGATGCAGCCGGATCATCTCGGCGAGCGACAGCGCAAGGCCGAAGCAGAAGGTGGCGAGCACGACGGGCTGCCAGGTGCGGTGATTGGCGCGCAGGCGCTCCATGGCCCAGCCGAAAGCGACGCCGCCGAGCACCGCCATCGGCGGAATCACGAACACGAAATGGCGGATGCCGTTGTACAGCGCCGGCCGCTTCACCATCGCGATCGCCAGCGGCAGGGTCGCAGCCAGCGTCAGCATCAGCAGGATGGTCTTGCGCCGCGCCGGAACCTCGCGTCGCGGCAGCATGGCGAAGGTGCTGACCACCGCGCCGCCCATCGACACCAGCATCACCTCGGGCAGCTGCAGCGCGAACAGCGTCGGCAGGTAGGACCAGGGCATGTCGGGCACCGACACGATCGCGCCGTCGAACATCTCTTTCCAGGGCTTCTCGAAGAAGTGTGAGAAGTAGGTCAGCGCTTCGAAGGGATTGCCGGGCTCCATGATCGACCACGGCCAGATCAGCCCCATCACGAGATAGCCGAACGCGAGGCCGGGCAGCAGCACATAGACGACATGGGCGAAGCGGCGGACCGATTCGCGCAGGCCCTCGCTGCGCAGTTCCTCCAGGAACAGGGGCAGGAAGCCGAGCACGGCGTAGACCAGCGCGAGCCCGCCGAGAACGCGGCAGCCGAGCGAGAGGCCCGCGCCGAGCCCGACGATCAGGATCGTGCGCGGCGATGGCTGCGGATATTCCTCGGCGAGCCGGACGAGGCCGAGCATCAGGATGATCATGGCCACCGCGAAGGGCGCGTCCTTCGGATTCATGAACATGTGGCCGTAGAAGATCGGGCACAGCGCGAGCAGCAGGAGTGAGGCAAGACCGGCAAGGGGACCGCCGATGCGGCGGCCGAGCCGCCACGTCACCGCAAGTCCGATCACGCCGACGATGGCGCCGACCAGACGGCGCGTCTCGAACAATTCGAGCGGAATGATCTTGTGCAGGAGGGCCGCGACCATGTCGAAGCCGCCGCCATACATGTAGAGATTCGCGAAGGAGAGCGCCGCGGTGTCCTTGAAGCCGGAACCGAACATGCGCAGCAACAGGTCGGCATATTCGGCGTGGGTATAATCGTCCCAGCCGAGGCCGTAGTCGCGGAAGGTCAAGCCGGCAATGACGGCGACCGCAGCCAGCACCAGCATGGCCAGATCGTCGCAAGTCCGTTCGACCGAGCGCCGCTGAGGCGTGTCGATCGCCGAAGTCGTGATGGATGTCATGGCTATCGGTGCCCCGGAATCCCCTGTTGGCCCTGCTGGCGCGCGCGGGCCTCAACCCCGGACTCCCTATAGCGCAGTTCCATTAGCAAGTAATTGGGCATTATGGCTAAATTCCTGATGCGATGCAGCAATTCCGGATCATTGACAGCAGCCTAGCAGTAGCGGGCCGTAGCTGAAGGGAATGTGAATAAGTCCCTGATTTCCTTTCCATTAGGAACGTGGCTTGCAATTCGCCGTTGGCGTGGAACATCGTATGACGGTATCGTGGCGTGACGGGTCGCGTGTGGATGTGCGGCCGGGGGTGAGTTCGATGACCTTGGCATTGTTGATCGCGGGGATTTTCGCCGTCGTGGCGGGCCTCCTTTCGATCCTGTTTGGCTTCTCCGTCAGGGAGTTCAGTCTCGGCAGCCCCCTCATAATCTCGGGCACGATCGCCGTCTGCTCCGGGATGTTACTGTTCGGCCTCCATGTCGTGGTCACGGAACTGAAGGGCATCGCTCGCCGGCTCGCCGGTGCGCGTGCGCAGCTCGCCCGCGGTCAGCTCCTTGTCGCCGATGTTGTAGAGCAGGAGCGCCTGCACCGAGTTGATGTCGGCGCGACCACGACGATCGAACTCGTCCTTGAT
>NZ_JALBGZ010000338.1:0-6734 GCF_023006515.1 Bradyrhizobium sp. PRIMUS42 | reverse complement strand
GCTGCTCCGACGGCGTCCCCCGCGGCCACCGTCTCGACGACCGCCAAGCCCGATGCGGCGGCCGCCATCGCGCCGGCGATGAAGGAACTGTCGCCCTGGGTCATGTTCATGTCGGCCGACGTCATCGTGAAGGCGGTGATGATCGGGCTCGCCTTCGCATCGCTGATGACCTGGACCGTCTTCATCGCCAAATCGATCGAACTGTCGGTCGCATCCACCAAGCTTCGTTCGGCGCTGAAGAAGATTTCGGAGACCCGCTCCCTCGCCGAAGCGCAGATGGCGCTCGGATCCAAGGAGGGGATTCTGCCGTCCTTCCTCGCGGCAGCGCTGCGCGAGGCGCGGATGTCGGCCGGCCTGTCCAGCGATGCCGGCATCAAGGAGCGCGCGGCCTCCAGCTTTTCCGAGATCGTGCGCGCCGAGGCACGACGCATCCGGATCGGCATGGGCGTGCTCGCGACCATCGGCTCGACGTCCCCCTTCGTCGGCCTGTTCGGCACGGTCTGGGGCATCATGAACAGCTTCATCGGCATCTCGAAGTCGCAGACCACGAACCTTGCTGTCGTTGCGCCCGGCATCGCCGAGGCGCTGCTCGCCACCGCGATCGGCCTCGTCGCCGCGATCCCCGCCGTCATCATCTACAACCACTTCTCGCGCGTGACGAAGGGCTATCTCGAGCTCGTCAGCCGCGCCTCGGGCGCCGCGGGCCGGCTGCTCTCGCGTGATCTCGACCGCAGCCACGGCAGCGTGCATTCGCGCGCAGCGGAGTGAACCATGGCCGTTTCGCTCGCAGACAACGATGACGACGACGATTTCTCGGAAACGCATGACATCAACGTCACGCCGTTCATCGACGTCATCCTGGTGCTGCTGATCATCTTCATGGTCGCAGCGCCGCTCTCGACCGTCGACCTGCCGATCGACTTGCCGACCTCGAGCGCGACGCCGCAGAAGAAGCCGGACAAGCCGACCTATCTCAGCATCAAGCCCGATCTGACGCTTGCCATCGGAGAGAACCCGGTCCACCGGGCCGAGCTGATCGGGACGCTCGACGGATTGTCCGACATGAGCAAGGACAAGTACGTCTTCCTGCGCGCCGACAAGTCGGTGCCGTATGGGGAGTTGATGGGCATCATGGAGCTCTTGCGCTCAGGCGGCTATACGCGGGTGAAACTGGTGGCGCTGGAAGGCGCTCCGGGTGCGCCTGCGGCAGGCGCCGCTCAGCCTTAAGAAGGCCCGCTATGTCGGACGAACTCAGACCATCCCGGAAGCTCTGGATCCTCGCGGCGGTGGCGGCGCTCGTGCTTCATCTGGGTGGCGCCGCGCTCGCGCTGGCGCACCTGCAAGCCGATGATGACGGCGACGGTCTGGGGGCAGCCGGCGCGGAGTTCGCGGTGGAAATGACTTCGCCTCCGGTTCAGGAGGCCAATCTGCCCCTCGCGCCGACAGAATCGGACGAGTCGGAAGAGCGCCCGGCACTGCCTGAGCAAAAGACCGAGACGAAGGAGACCGACCTTCCCCAGGATCGGCCGCAGCAAATCGAGGATGCCGATCGTATCGTCACCGAGAACAAGCCGAAGAAGGAACAGGACGACGATCCGAAGGTGGCCGCGATTGAAACGCCGGCCATGGAGGCATCCCAGAAATCTGTTGCAGCGGATCGGCAGACTTTCGAAGACGCAACGCGCGAGGCCGAGAGGGCCATGGCGCCGGTGCTCGGCATCGGCAAAGACCTGCTGAAGCTAACGGCCGATTGGAACCGCAAGATCAGTGCGCATCTGGCGGCGCACAAGGTCAATCCGGAGGGCAAGGAGCCCAAGGACCAGACCGCCAAGGTGAGCTTCGCACTCAACCGCAGAGGGAACGTGGTTTCGGTCGATGTCGTCGAATCGTCCGGAGACGCGGCTTACGATGCCGCTGCGATCTCCATGGTCCACAAATCCGATCCTTTCCCGGTCCCGCCGACCGAGCTCACCGAGGACCGGTTCGAGCGCACCGTCGAGATCAAGTTCAAGCCGCGGGAAGAGAAGAAGACGAAGAAGTCGGCTCAGCGCCAGTAGAGCCTGATGCCGACATAGACCACGACCAGGCAGGCGAAGATCAGCGCCACCGGCAGCGGCCGTTTCTGGGGGCCCGCGAATGCTGCCGCCCCGAAGGAAGTGGCCTTCTTCGGCTTCGGTGCCGGGCGGCGGAAGGCGGTAACATTGTCCGCGGCGGGCTCGGCCGCGCGTGGGCGGACGTCGGGCGGGGTTCCCGCCCCACCCATCTCGGCATAATAGGCCTTGTAGATCGCGCCGATGGTGGCCTCGGTGGCTTCACCCTCGCTCATTTGCGCCAGCAGGTTCTGGTAGCTCGCCAGGAACTCCTGGGCCTCCGGCGGCAGCGCGGACGAACCGTTGAGCTTGGCCATCATCTTCCAGGTGGCGAAATCGGCGCGGGCGCGGGTATCCGCGCGTCGCGCGATCAGCATATCGGCAGCTTTGACCAAGTCGGCCTCTGGCCCTTCGGCTTGTGTTCGGTGTCGCTGTTCAACTACGCGTTGCCGGTCAGGAAGAGAACAGCCTGAATCACATAACCGGTCAACGCTCGCAGTATTGCTGAAATAACATCAAGATTTAGACCGAACCGGGACCCCGCAAGCGGTAGCAGGATCAGGAGCGCGATCAGGATCAGCATTCCGAACGGCTCCAGCCGGGCCAGTGGCATGGCGAGGGGGCGGGGCAACAGCCCGACCGCGACGCGCCCGCCGTCGAGCGGCGGAATCGGCAGCATGTTGAACACCGCCAGGATCGCGTTGATCACGAGGGCATTCTTGAGATTGTCCGCGACCCATTTCGCCGAGCTCGCGGGCACCAGGGGCAGCGCATGGAAGGCGAGGGCGGCGACGAGCGCCAGCAGGATGTTGGTGACGGGCCCGGCCAGCGCCACCCAGACCATGTCGAGCCTGGGGTTGTTGAGCTTGCGGAAATTCACAGGCACCGGCTTGGCGTAGCCGAACAGGAACGGCGAATGCGCAAACAGCAGCATCGCCGGCAGGATCAGCGTGCCGAACGGATCGATGTGCCGGAGCGGATTGAAGCTGACGCGGCCGAGCTGCGAGGCCGTGTTGTCCCCGAGCCGGTCCGCGACGAAGGCGTGCGCGGCCTCGTGGAAGGTGATGGCGAGCACGAGCGGCAGCACCCACACCGACAGGTCATAAAAGGAAATGTTCACGGCTCGTCCGTCCCGGTTCGCTCGCGGCCTTGCAGCCGTTCCAGCCAAACCGGCGGTGCAGCGACGCTTCAGCTGAACATAGGGTGGCCTGTTCCGAAATGCCACGCCGCAAATGATCCGCCCGCAGCACGCTGCCGTGCGATCGCGCAACTATGCCGGGATCGTCCCCGGATGTTGCGTCAGACCGTCGTCGAGCTTCAGCCAGTCGGGCTTTTCCGACACCCAGATGTGCTCGGTCGGCGCGAAGGCGTTGCGATCGTCGAAAACGGAGAGGGATACGCCTGCGAGCGTGCCATTACGCCGCCAGGCGAACAGCCGCGTGCCGCATTGCTTGCAGAACACGCGGTCGATGTTCTCGGAGGACGCGTAGCGGGCGGTGTCACCTTCGACGGTCAGCGCGCGCTGGTCGAACTGCGCCCTGGCGAAGAAGGGCGAGCCCATCGCCTTCTGGCAGGTGCGGCAATGGCAGACGCGGACGTTGAGCGGCTCGCCCTCAGCCTTGAACCGAACCGCGCCGCACAGGCATCCACCTTCCCGGATCATGGTGTCCTCAATAGGTTGCGCGTCCGCCCGAGATGTCGAACACCGCGCCGGTCGAGAACGCGCAGTCCTCCGACGCGAGCCAGCTCACCATCGCGGCCAGCTCTTCCACCAGCACGAAGCGCCCCTTCGGGATCTTCGACAGCATGAAGTCGATATGCTGCTGCGTCATCTGGTCGAAGATCGCCGTCTTCGCGGCCGCCGGTGTCACCGCATTGACGAGGATGTCGTGGGCGGCGAGCTCCTTGCCGAGCGATTTCGTCAGCGCGATCAGGCCGGCCTTGGAGGCCGAATAATGCGAGGCGTTCGGATTGCCTTCCTTGCCGGCGATCGAGGCGATGTTCACGATGCGCCCGTATTTCTGCTTGAGCATCGCGGGCACGATGGCCTTGCAGACGATGAAGGGGCCGTCGAGGTTGATGCGCAGAACCTTGCGCCATTCCTCGAGGTCAGTCTCCCAGACCGGCTTGTTGATTCCGGCGATGCCGGCATTGTTGACGAGGATGTCGATCTTGCCGAAGGCGGCCAGCGTCGCATCGCGGGCCTGCTCGACGGCTGCGGTGTCGGTGACGTCGACCTTGAACACGCAGACGCTATCGCCGATTTCCTTTGCGGTTTTCTCAGCCAGCGCCGCATCGAAATCCCAGATCGCGACCTTGGCGCCGGAAGCAACGAAGCGCTCGGTAATGGCGCGGCCAAAACCCTGTGCGCCGCCGGTGACGATGGCGGCGCGGCCGTTGAGATCGATCTTGTTCATGCGATTGATCTCCCGGCGTCAGAGCATGTAACCGCCGTCGACGACGAGGTCGACGCCGGTGGTGAAGGCGCTCTCGTCGCTGCCGAGATAGACCGCCATGTTCGCGATTTCCTCGGCGGTGCCGAGCCGGCCCATCTTCTGGCGGGAGACGAACATCTCCTTGCCCTGCGGGCCTTGCGCGGCGGCGCGGTCGAGCATCGAGGGCGTCTCGACGGTGCCGGGGCAGATCGAGTTGCAGCGGATGCCCTTGGTGATGAAATCGAGCGCGACCGCGCGCGTCAGCAGCGACACCGCCGCCTTGGACGAGCTGTAGACGTAGCGGTTGGCCGGCGGCCGCAGCGCCGCGCAGGACGAGATGTTGACGATGCTGCCGCCGCCGCCCGCCAGCATCTCGGGCAGGAAAGCCCGGATGGTTCGGTGCATCGACTTGACGTTGAGATCGAACGAGAAATCGAAATCCTCTTCCGAGCACTCCAGGATGGTGCCGTGGTGCACGAAACCTGCCGCATTGAGCAGGATGTCGATCTTGCCGATGCGCTTGGCAAAGGCGTTGACGTCGGCGGTATTGCGGACGTCGAGCTTTGCGACCTCGGCGATGCCTTCCTTGGTCAAGCCAGCGATGCCGGCTTCATTGATGTCGGTGGCAATGACGGTTGCGCCTTCACGCGCGAATGCGATGGCGCAGGCGCGGCCGATGCCGGCGGCTGCAGCCGTGATGACGGCGCGCTTTCCCTTGAGGCGGTCTGCCATTTTTGTTCTCCTTAAGATCGTTCCAATGCCAACCCCGCGCCATTGCGAGGAGACCTTGCGACGAAGCAATCCAGACTGTCTCCGCGGAGATATCTCTGGATTGCTTCGCTACGCTCGCAATGACGGTGTGGCTGCTAGTGATTGTCCCGCGCCACGCCGAACGTGCCGGCGACGTTCTGGTAGCGCGTGGCGAGCTCCATGCAGGCGCCGGTCGATTGCTGGCCGACGGTGTTGCGATAGATCTCCTGCCACGGCGTCTGGTTTTCGGGATGCTTGAAGCCGCCATTGGCCTTCAGCTCGGCGTGACGCTTCTTCAGCTCCTCGTCCGAGATCAGGATGTTGGCGCTGCCCTTGTTGAGGTCGACGCGGACCTTGTCGCCGGTCTTGAGGATCGCGAGGCCCCCGTTGGCGGCAGCCTCAGGCGAGGCGTTCAGGATCGAGGGCGATCCCGAGGTGCCGGACTGGCGGCCATCGCCGATGCAGGGCAGGGACAGGATGCCGCGTTTGATCAGCGCCGCGGGCGGCTGCATGTTCACGACCTCGGCGCCACCGGGATAGCCGATCGGCCCGGTGCCGCGGATGAACAGCACGCAGCGCTCGTCGATGTCGAGCGAGGGATCGTCGATCCGCTCGTGATAGTCCTCCGGCCCCTCGAACACGATGGCGCGGCCCTCGAAGGCGTTGAGGTCCTTCGGGTTGTTGAGATAGCGGTCGCGGAATTCCTTGGAGATCACCGAGGTCTTCATGATCGCGGAATCGAACAGGTTGCCCTTCAGCACCAGGAAGCCGGCGTCCTTCACCAGCGGCTTGTCGTAAGCCCAGATCACGTCGTTGTCGGGCTTTGGCGCATCCTTGCAGTTCTCGCCGATGCCGCGGCCGTTGACGGTGACCGCGTCTTCATGGATGCGCTTGTGCTTCATCAATTCGCGCACCACCGCCGGCACGCCGCCGGCGCGGTGGAATTCCTCGCCGAGATAGAAGCCGGCCGGCTGCATGTTGACCAGCAGCGGCACGTCGTGGCCGACTTTCTGCCAGTCCTCGATCGTGAGCTCGACGCCGATGTGACGGGCCAGCGCGTTGATGTGGATCGGCGCGTTGGTCGAGCCGCCGATCGCCGAATTGATCACGATGCAGTTCTCGAACGCCTTGCGGGTCAGGATGTCCGAAGGCTTGAGGTCTTCCCAGACCATCTCGACGGCGCGCTTGCCGGTCTCGTAGGCGATCTGGCCGCGCTCGCGGTAGGGAGCGGGGATCGCCGCGCAGCCCGGCAGCGAGAAGCCGAGCGCTTCGGCAAGCCCGTTCATGGTCGAAGCGGTGCCCATGGTGTTGCAATGGCCGACCGAGGGCGCCGAGGAGGCCACGATCTCCATGAACTCTTCGTAGTCGATCTCGCCCGCGGCGAGCCGCTCGCGCGACTTCCAGACGATGGTGCCGGAGCCGGTGCGCTCGCCGGCATGCCAGCCGTTGAGCATCGGGC
>NZ_JALBGZ010000337.1:0-6765 GCF_023006515.1 Bradyrhizobium sp. PRIMUS42 | reverse complement strand
CGCAACGGCCGCGCGTGCCAGCACCGGCACGAATTCGCGCTCGCCGCCCGAGGACGTCCCCTTCCCGCCCGGCTGCTGCACCGAATGGGTGGCATCGAAGATGACAGGCGCGCCGGTGGTGCGCGCCAGGATCGGCAGCGCGCGCATATCGGAGACCAGCGTGTTGTAGCCGAAAGACGCCCCGCGCTCGGTGACGAGCACGTTGGGATTATCGGCACTCGTGATCTTCGTGACGACATTCGCCATGTCCCACGGCGCCAGGAACTGGCCCTTCTTGACGTTGACGACCTTACCGGTCGCAGCGGCAGCGAGCAGGAGATCAGTCTGCCGGCACAGGAAGGCCGGGATCTGCAGGATATCAACCGCCTGCGCCACCTCGGCGCACTGCGTGGCATCGTGCACGTCGGTCAGGACCGGCAGACCGAGCGAGGAGCGGATTTCGGCGAAAATCGGCAGCGACTGCGCGAGGCCCAGCCCGCGCGCCGCCGACGCGCTGGTGCGGTTGGCCTTGTCGAAGGAGGTCTTGTAGACGAGGCCGATGTTCAGCCGCGCGGCGATCTCCTTCAGCGCTGTGGCCACCTCCAGCGCATGCTGGCGGCTTTCGAGCTGGCACGGCCCGGCAATGATCGCGATCGGCAGATCATTGCCGAATTTGACCGTGCCAATGGTGACGACCGGCGCCGCTGAATGCGAAGAGCTCAAGGCCAATCCCTCGTTTCGGCGCGACCATAGCCGCCATGGGGGTCGGATCAACCCCATTCGGCCCGGGCCGTTCGAATATCAGGGTTGCGCCCAGAGTTCCCCGCTGCGGCAAGGATCGCTACTTGACCGCCGAGAAGGCAGTCGGCGTCAGGATCTGGCTGACGATGTTACCGACGATCTGGCCGTCGGCCTCGCTCTCGGCGCGCGCCTTCATCCAGTCCGGATCGGTCATGAACGCGCCCCACTTCTTCTCGCGCTCGGCGAGCGAGTCCCACGCCAGGAAATAGGTCAGCTCCTGGTTGGATTCACCGATCAAGGTCGTGAAGAACCCGGCCTGCTTGATGCCGTGCTTCTCCCAGATCTTCAGCGTGGCGGTCTCGAACCGCTTCAAGAGCGCCGGCAGCCGGCCGGGCACACAGCGATAGACGCGCATTTCGTAGATCATCGGAGTTCACTCCCTGCATTGTTGTTCTTGCGGCAAGGAGTTGTCGCAACAAACCGAGCGATCGTCAAAGGCGGAGAAAGCACTACACCAGCCGGCTCTGCACCATCGCCGCCTGAATGAACGATGCGAACAACGGATGCGGCTCAAAAGGCCGCGACTTCAGTTCGGGGTGGAACTGGACGCCGATGAACCAGGGATGATCCTCGTACTCGACGATCTCAGGCAGCACGCCGTCGGGCGACAGGCCTGAGAATTTCAGGCCGTGCTGCTCTAGGCGGTCTTTGTAGGCGGTGTTGACCTCATAGCGGTGGCGGTGGCGCTCGGAGATCTCGGTGGCGCCGCCATAGACCTGCGAGACGCGGCTGCCGCGGTTCAATGCCGCGGGATAAGCGCCAAGCCGCATCGTGCCGCCGAGATCGCCGGCCTGCGAGCGCTTCTCGAGCTCGTTGCCGCGCAGCCATTCCGTCATCAGGCCGACCAGAGGCTCCTTGGTGGGACCGAACTCGGTGGAGTTGGCGTCCTCGATGCCGACGAGATTCCGCGCCGCCTCGATCACCGCCATCTGCATGCCGAAGCAGATGCCGAAATACGGCACGTCGCGCTCACGCGCGAACTGCGCCGCACGGATCTTGCCTTCGGCGCCGCGCTGGCCGAATCCGCCCGGCACCAAAATGCCGTTGACGTGCTCGAGGAACGGCGCCGGATCTTCCTTCTCGAAGATCTCGCTCTCGATCCAGTCGAGATTGACCTTCACCTTGTTGGCGATGCCGCCATGCGAGAGCGCCTCGATCAGCGACTTATACGCATCCTTCATGCCGGTATATTTGCCGACGATCGCGATGGTGACGTCGCCCTCGGGATTGCGGATGCGCTCGTTGATCTGCTGCCAGCTCTTGAGCACCGGCGGGATTCGCGATCCGATGCCGAAGGCGGCAAGCACTTCATCGTCGAGGCCCGCCGCGTGATAGGCCTCGGGCACGGCATAGATGCTGTCGGCGTCGCGCGCCTCGATCACGGCGCTTTCACGCACGTTACAGAACAGCCCCAGCTTGCGCCGCTCTTCCTTCGGAATCTCGCGGTCGGTGCGGCAGAGCAGGATGTCCGGCTGGATGCCGATCGAGCGCAGCTCTTTCACCGAATGCTGCGTCGGCTTGGTCTTCAATTCACCGGCGCTCGGAATGTAAGGCAGCAGCGTGAGGTGAATGTAGATGGCGTGATCGCGCGGCAGCTCGTTCTTGAGCTGGCGGATCGCCTCGAAGAACGGCAGGCCCTCGATGTCGCCGACGGTGCCGCCGATCTCGACCAGCACGAAATCGTAATCGTCATTGCCGGAGAGGACGAATTCCTTGATGGCGTTGGTGACGTGCGGAACCACCTGGATGGTCGCGCCGAGATAATCGCCGCGGCGCTCCTTGGAGATGATGTCCTGGTAGATGCGCCCCGTGGTGATGTTGTCCTGCTTGGTCGCAGGCCGGCCCGTGAAGCGCTCGTAGTGACCGAGATCGAGATCGGTCTCCGCGCCGTCATCGGTCACGAACACTTCGCCGTGCTGATACGGCGACATCGTTCCGGGATCGAGGTTGAGATAGGGGTCGAGCTTGCGGAGGCGGACCTTGTAGCCCCGGGCCTGCAACAGCGCACCGAGTGCCGCTGAAGCCAGACCCTTGCCGAGCGAAGAAACCACGCCGCCGGTGATGAATATGTACCGCGCCATGGGACTTAACCTCTAATCCCTCGAATTCGATTCGCCAAAGCGATTCGTATTCCGCCCCAAAGATTCTGCGGGCCTGTGGGTGAGCCAAAACTAAGAGTGGTGACAGTGCCTTGATGGAGATTTTTGATGCAGGACGGTAGCAGCCGCCCTGCATGGCCCCCCTGCTTTATTGCGAGCGCGGCACCTGCGGGCCGCTCGGGGCCGGGGCCTGCTGCTGCTCGTCGGCCTTCTTCAGCGAATCCAGGATGCCGCCCGAGGTCGGCGGCGCGATCGGCGATCCGCCGCCCGGCTGGGTCTGCGAGGCCGGCGTGCCAATGATCGATGACGGCGCACGGCTGTAGCCCGCGTGCCATGACAGGAACATGCTGGTGAGGAAGAAGCCTGCAGCCAAAATTCCGGTGGTCCGCGTCAAAAGGTTCGCGGTGCCGCGGCTCGACATGAAGCCCGCGCCCCCGCCCATGCCGAGGCCGCCGCCTTCCGACTTCTGGAGCAGGACGGCGCCGATCATGACGGCGACGATCATGAGGTGGATGACGATGACAACAGTCTGCATAGTGCCCTTCCGTCACAAGCGGGCGGCGCCTGACGGCGGCCGATCGCGCTTCGCGGGTTTTCCTGAAGTTGCGCGGTGTTACACGATCGGAGGGGGTATTGCCACCCCCGATCAGGTCCGGATCCGTGCTTTGGGGTTAGCTAGGGGCAGCCCTTCGCGATCGCAAGGAAATCGGCCGCTTTCAGGCTGGCACCGCCGACCAGAGCGCCATTGACGTTCTTGACCGCCATCAGCTCGGCCGCATTCGAGGGCTTGACCGAACCGCCATACAGAATGCGCATTCTGGCACCGTCGGCCTTGAACCGCGAGGTCAGGAGCTCCCGGATAAATCCATGAATTTGCTCAACATCCTGGGCTGTTGGGGTCAGGCCGGTGCCAATCGCCCAGACCGGCTCATAGGCCACGATGAGATTCGCAGCGGTCGAGCCATCAGGCAGCGAGCCGGCGAGCTGCCCGCGCAGAATGTCCAGGGTCTGACCGGCGTCGCGCTGGGCTTGCGTCTCACCGACGCAGACGATCGCCGTCGCCCCGGCGCGCCAGGCGGCTTCGACCTTCTGGCGGATCAGGGCATCGCCCTCGCCGTGATCGGCACGCCGCTCGGAATGGCCGACGATGATTGCGGTTGCGCCCGCATCCACGAGCATTTCGGCGGCAATATCGCCGGTGTGCGCGCCGGAGGCCTTGGGATGGCAGTCCTGGGCTCCTACTGCGACCTTCTTGCCCGCCGCCTTCCCGGCGAAGGCCGCTACCAGGGTCACGGGCGGGCAGACCAACAGGTCAGCCTTGGCGGCCACCTCTGCCGCGCCATTGAGCATGGCGTCGAATTCGGCAATCGAGCCCTTCAGGCCGTTCATTTTCCAGTTGCCGGCGATCAGCGGTCGGATGGCATCGGTCATATTAACTTCCAGCAAGATGAGGGTTGTGCATGCGCTAGCAGAGGACCTGCCGCAGTTCCAGAGACCAAAGCTCTTTAACGGCTTCGCGAGGCCGCATGGGCCGAGGTTGCGGGGGGAAAGCCACCACTTTATGATGATTGATCAATTTGGTGAGGCGCTTTTGCTGAATCTGCATTAAGACGCGCTCCCGTTCCCCTTCCTGCTCAAACAAGTTGGACCAAATGCTTCGAGGAATGCGCAAGGCCTCATCAAACTGGCTCGGCAAGACCATTATGGCCGTGGTGATGGGCGTGTTGATCGTCAGTTTCGGCATTTGGGGCATCGCCGACATCTTCAAAGGATTCGGACAGTCCACGGTGGCCAAGATCGGCAGCACCGAGATTTCGCTGAACGAGTTCCGCCAGATCTACACGGACCGCCTGCAACAGATCAGCCGCCAGTTCGGCCGTCCGCTGACGCCCGATCAGGCGCGTGCCTTCGGCCTCGACCGCCAGGTGCTGCAGCAGACGATCGCGGAGGCCGCCCTCGACGAGGAGGCGCGCCGGCTCGGGCTCGGTCAGTCGGACGAGCAGATCCGCCAGCTCATCATGAACGATCCCAACTTCAAGGGCGTCGGCGGCAATTTCGATGCGAACCGCTTCCAGGCCGTGATCCGCAATTTCGGCTATACCGAGCAGCGTTACGTTGCCGAACAGCGCAAGGTGTCGCTGCGCCGGCAGATCACCGGCACGATCGGTGCCGGCCTCGAGCCGCCGAAGACCATGCTCGACGTGCTGACGCGCTTTCAGAACGAGCAGCGCGCCATCGAGTTCGTCAAGCTCGACGCCGCCCAGGCAGGCCAGATCGACGCGCCCTCACCCGAGACGCTCGCCGCCTATTTCGAGGATCACAAGGTCCAGTTCCGCGCGCCCGAATATCGCAAGATCGCCTTCGTCGCGGTCTCGCCGGAGGAGATCGGCAAGTGGACCGAGGTGTCGGACGAGGACGCCAAGAAAATGTTCGAGCAGCGCAAGGACCGGCTCGGCACGCCGGAGAAGCGCCAAATCCAGCAGATCGTGTTTCCGAACGTCGCCGACGCGCAGGCCGCACGCGAGCGCCTCGTCGGCGGAATGTCGTTCGAGGACCTCGGCAAGGAGCGCGGGCTAAGCGCCTCCGACGTCGACCTCGGGCTCGTGACCAAGTCTTCGCTCGCTGCCGCAGTCGGCGATGCCGCCTTCGCGCTTCCCGTCGGCGAGATCAGCCAACCGATCCAGGGCGGGCTTGGCGTCGCGATCGTCAAGGTCGACAAGATCGAGCCGGGCAAAGAGGCGGACTACGCCAGCCTTGCCGGCGACATCAAGCGCGAGATCGCCACCGAGCGCGCGCGCGTCAAGGTCGCCGATCTCCGCGACAAGATGGAAGACGAGCGTGGCGGCGGCTCCAGCGTGATCGACGCGGCGCAGAAGCTCGGCCTCACCGCCGTGACCATCGACGCCGTCGACCGCTCCGGACGCGCCCCGAACGGCCAGCCGCTCGCCAACATTCCGCAAGGCCTCGACGTGGTGTCGCAGGCCTTCAACACCGATGTCGGCGTCGACAACGACTCGATCTCGTTCAAGGGCGGCTATGTCTGGTACGACGTGCTCGCCATCACGCCCTCGCGCGACCGCAATCTCGACGAGGTCCGCGACCAGGTCGAGGCGCGCTGGCGCCAGGACCAGATCGCGGCCAAGCTCAAGGCCAAGGCGACCGAGATGGTGCAGAAGCTCGAAGCGGGCGGCAAGCTCGCTGATGAAGCGGCATCGATCGGCGCCAAGGTCGAGACCGCGACCGGCTTCAAGCGCGACGATTCTCCCGCTGGCGTGCCCGCGGCCGTGGTGTCGGCCGCCTTCCGCACCGCCAAGGACGGCGTCGGACAGACGGCTGTCAGCGGCGGCGGCGAAGTGGTCGTCTTCCGCGTCACCGACATCGTCGATCCCACAGTCGACGCCGCCTCCGACGCGTTCAAGAAGCTGAAGGAGAGCCTCGACCGCGCCCAGACCGAGGAGCAGGTCGCTTCCTATGTCAACAGGCTTGAAACCGACATCGGGACCACCATTAATCAGGCCGCCTTCGCGCAGGTGACCGGCGCGAACCAGTGAGTTGAAAGCACGCGATGGACGACCTGAAATCGATCATTGGAAAAGTGGCGACCGGCGCCAGCCTGTCGCGTGACGAGGCCGCTTCCGCCTTCGACGCCATGATGTCCGGCGAGGCCACGCCCTCGCAGATGGGTGGCCTGTTGATGGCGCTGCGGGTGCGCGGTGAGACCGTGGACGAGATCACCGGCGCGGTTACGGCGATGCGTTCCAAGATGCTGACCGTGACGGCGCCGCCTGACGCCGTCGACATCGTCGGCACCGGCGGCGACGGCTCCGGCTCGGGCAATGTCTCGACCTGCGCCTCCTTCATCGTCTCGGGCGCCGGCCTGCCGGTG
>NZ_JALBGZ010000336.1:0-6767 GCF_023006515.1 Bradyrhizobium sp. PRIMUS42 | reverse complement strand
TCCCAGCCGCCGCCGGGTGCGGCCGGCGCCATCAGCTTGAGCTCGAGTTGCTGGGCAAGAGAAGGCGTCGCTGCCGCAAGGGTCAGCGCGACGGCCGCGCCGGCAAGGCGCGCGGGAAATCGAAACATGGGGGCATCTCCAGGCTCATGCGGACGTTTGCCGCATTGTGTCGTTTGGTCGCATATCAGCCAAAACGGCCGATGCTGTCCAGTGACATCCCCCGGGGCGCCCGTGGTTAGCGGGGCGGCGGGATCACCCCGCCGAGCGCGGCCGTCAGCTCTGCGGCAACGTCCCGCACGATTTGTCCGATCTCCGGCAATCGCTCGTCAGTGACCCGGCCGGTCATGCCGGATACGGAGATCGCGGCCAGCGGCTCGGCCAGAGCGTTGTATACCACCGCAGCGACGCAACGCAGGCCGAGCTGCGCCTCCTCATCGTCGATCGCAAAGCCCTGCTTGCGGATCTTTCCGAGCTCCCTGAACAGATCGCTCGGCCGCACGATCGACTTCTCGGTCAACCTGGGCATGCCATGGTGCCGAATGACAGCGCTGACGTCCTCGTCGGAATAGGTCGCGAGCACCGCCTTGCCGACGCCGGAGGTCACCATAGGCACGCGGCCGCCGACCTTGGTCAGCGAGCGCATGATTTCGCGGCTCTCCATGCGGGTCAGCACGATGATGAACTCGTCGTCGACCACGGCGAGATTGGCGGTCTCGCGGGTGAGATCGCGCAGCTTGCGCAGATACGGAATCGCCTGCGCGGAAAAATTGCGCCGCCGCGCAAAGCTCGCGCCGACCGTGAAGCTGCGCACGCCGACATGCCATTTGGATTCGACGCGGTCGAACTGCACGAAGCGTCGGCTTTCCAGCGTCGCCAGCAGGCGGTGCACGGTCGAGGCGGAGAGGCCGGTGCGCACGGCGAGATCGCTGAGGCGATAGCCCTCGTCGTCCTCGGCCAGCGTTTCGAGAATCGACAGCGCGCGGTCGACAGACTGCACGCCGCCATCACGCGCCTCGTGCTCGGCGTCCGATGGAGATCGGGGCTCAAGCGATTTGCGCCGGATCACGCTCTTGTTCATCGCGACCTGCCGCCTTGGAGCCTCGTCATTCCGGGATGGTCCGAAGGACCAGACCCGGAATCTCGAGGTTCCGGGTTCGATGCTTTGCATCGCCCCGGAACGACGTACCTGAAAAATGCCGCTCCAGAATATGCCGGAGCAGCATCTTCGCCTCAGAGCAGCCCTGCCCCGCGCGCCCATTTGTACTTGGCACCAAGCACCTCGACCGGCAGCTCGGTCGAATAGGCATAGGCCGGGATGCCGTTCTGGTAGAGATATTCGGCGGCTTCCTCGACCTCGACGTCGCCAGCCAGGGACGCCACGATCGGCTTCACAAAGCCCTTCGCCTCCATCTCCTTCTTCACCTCGACCATGTTGCGGGCGAACACCATCGGCGGCGTGACGATGGTGTGCCAGTAGCCGAGGATCAGCGAATGGATGCGCTCGTCCGACAGGCCGAGCTTCACCGTGTTGACGTAGGTGATCGGCGGCTCGCCGCCGGTGATATCCACAGGATTTCCGGCCGCTCCAAACGGCGGGATGAACTTGCGGAACGCCGCGTCCAGATCCGGCGGCATCGACATCAGCGACAGGCCATTGTCGACGCAGGAATCCGACAGCAGCACGCCCGAGCCGCCGGCACCGGTGATGATCAGCACGTTCTCGCCCTTCGGCGTCGGCAGCACCGGCACGCCGCGGGCGAATTCGAGCAGTTGCCGCAAGCTGCGGGCCCGGATCACGCCGGACTGCGCCAGGACGTCCTCATAGATCTTGTCGTTACCGGCGAGCGCGCCGGTGTGCGAGGACGCCGCCTTCGCGCCGGCCGAGGTGCGGCCGGCCTTGAGCACGACGACCGGCTTCTTCTTGGAGACGCGTTTTGCGGCCTCCGCAAAGGCGCGGCCGTCCTTGAGGTCTTCGCAATGCTGGGCAATGATCGAGGTGTTCGGGTCCTGCTCGAAGAATGCGAGCAGATCGTCCTCGTCGATGTCGGACTTGTTGCCCAGGCCGACGATGGCCGAGACGCCCATCTTGGCCGAGCGCGAGAACCCGATGATGGCCATGCCGATGCCGCCGGACTGCGACGATAGCGCGGCCGAGCCCTTCACATCGTAAGCCGTGCAGAAGGTCGCGCAAAGATTGGCGGGCGTATAGTAGAAGCCGTAGATGTTCGGCCCCATCAGGCGGATGTCGTATTTCTTGCCGACCTCGACGATCTCGGCCTGCAGCTCCGGCGCGCCCGCTTCCGCGAAGCCCGACGGGATCAGCACCGCGCCCGGGATTTTCTTCTCGCCGCATTCGGTCAGCGCTGCCGCCACGAACTTCGCGGGGATCGCGAACACGGCGGTGTCGATCACGCCCGGCACGTCCTTGACGCTCTTGTAGGCCTTGTAGCCGAGGATCTCGGCGGCCTTGGGATGGATCGGATAGATGTCGCCCTTGTAGCCGCCGTTGATGAGGTTCTTCATCACGGAGTTGCCGATCTTGCCGTCCTCGGCGGAAGCGCCGACCACGGCGACCGCCTTCGGCTGCATGATGCGGTTCATCGCCACGACGATCTCTTCGGTCGGGCGCGGCTTCGGCTTCGGCACATAGGCGAAATCGACGACGATGCGCACGTCGGCGGCGACCGCCCCCTTCGCCGTCGCGAACACCGGGTTGAGGTCGAGCTCGACGATTTCAGGGAAATCGGTGACGAGCTGCGAGACTTTGACAATGACGTCAGCGAGCGCCGTGCGATTCACTGGCTCGCCGCCGCGCACGCCCTTCAGGATCTCGTGGGCCTGGATGCCGTCGAGCATCGAGAGCGCGTCTTCCTTGGTCGCGGGCGCGAGGCGGAAAGTGATGTCCTTGAGAACTTCGACCAGCACGCCGCCGAGGCCGAAGGCGACCAGCTTGCCGAAAGAACCGTCGGTGATCGAGCCGACGATCACTTCGGTGCCGCCGGCCAGCATCTGCTGCACCTGGACGCCCTCGATCTTGGCGTCGGCCTTGTACTTCTTGGCGTTGCCGAGAATGGTCTCGTAGGCCTTCTCGGCATCCTCGACCGTCTTGAGGCCGACGATGACGCCGCCGGCTTCGGTCTTGTGGAGAATATCAGGCGAGACGATCTTCATCACGACGGGGAAGCCCATCGACGAGGCCATCTTGCCGGCCTCGCCGGCCGACTTCGCCACGCCCTCCTTGGGCACCGGAATGCCGTAGGCGTCGCAGACCAGCTTGCCTTCCGGCGCCGTCAGGCTGGTGCGGTTGTCCGCCTTGACCTGGTCGAGCACCTTGCGGACGGCATCTTTGGAATTGGACATGTGGCTTCTCCCTTGACCTCAGTTCGTTCTTTTCAAAGCGCGCGCGCGTAGCGGCTGCCCGTGATGCTTGCCATTCGCCGCGCTTCGTTCCATGCCGCGGAACGGAGTGGCATAAAGCCGAGACTACTCCGCCGGCTTGGATCAAAAATGGCTGGCGATGGCATTTGGTATGCCAGAAGCCAACTTGTCAAGCCAGAGCACACCTTGGAACGCTGCAAAAAATAGCCAGCTTGACATTCTGGCATGTGGTATGCCAAAAACTTTCCCGTTAATATTCCTGTAAAAGACGACTCCCACTGGAGGAGATTCGTCGTGTCACTACGGAAACCAACCAAGGCGTTGCCGAACATGGCCGAGGCAGACATCGCAATCGTTCGTATTGCCCCGGAGAGCAGCTTCAAGAACAAGGCGTATGACGCCTTGAAGGAAGCCATCCTCAAGATGGACATCTATTCGACGCCCGAGCCGGTGATGCTCGACGAGCGCGCGCTGTCCGAGCGCCTGGGCGTCAGCCGCACCCCGATCCGCGAAGCCATCGCGATGCTCGAGCAGGACGGTTTCGTGAAGACGGTGCCGCGCCGCGGCATCATGGTGGTGCGAAGGACCAAGAGCGAGATCGTCGACATGATCCGCGCCTGGGCAGCACTGGAGAGCATGGCCGCCCGCCTCATCACCACCACCGCACGCAAGAAAGACATCACGGCGCTGCGCGACTACTTCAAGGACTTCAGCAAGGACCGGCTGCCTGAAGATCACGTCGAGGAATATTCGCGGGCCAACATCGCCTTCCACCAGGCGCTGATCTCGCTGTCGGAATCGCCGGTTCTGGTCGATCTCACCAACGACCTCCTGCTGCACGTGCGCGGCTATCGCCAGCTGACCATCGGACGCAAGGACCGCACCGCGACCTCGCTGCCCGAGCATCTCGGCATGATCGAAGCACTGGAGGCGCGCGACACCGAGCTCGCAGAGAAGCGCGCCCGCGACCACACCCTCGGCCTTGCCGCTTACGTCGAAGCGCATGGTCAGGAACTCTTCACTTAGCAACGTTCACCAGAAGGGCGAAAAACTCGCCCCACTATCTGAGACCAGGGAGACAAGGCCCATGCTGAATACCGCGACCAAGTCCGAAGCACCGGGCACCGAGCAGGAGCTGACGGATGGCTTTCATCTCGTCATCGACGCGCTCAAGCTGAACGGCATCAACACCATCTATAATGTGCCGGGCATCCCGATCACGGATTTGGGCCGCATGGCGCAGGCCGCCGGTATCCGCATGATCTCGTTCCGCCACGAGCAGAACGCCGGTTATGCGGCGGGCATCGCCGGCTTCCTCACCAAGAAGCCCGGCATCTGCCTCACGGTCTCCGCGCCCGGCTTCCTCAACGGTCTCACCGCGCTCGCGCACGCCACCACCAACTGCTACCCGATGATCCTGATCTCGGGCTCTTCGGAGCGCGAGATCGTCGACCTGCAGCAGGGCGACTACGAGGAAATGGACCAGCTCGCGATTGCCAAGCCGCTGTGCAAGGCGGCCTATCGCGTGCTGCACGCCCAGGACATCGGCATTGGCCTTGCCCGCGCCATCCGCGCCGCGGTCTCGGGCCGCCCCGGCGGCGTCTATCTCGACTTGCCGGCAAAGCTGTTCGGCCAGGTGATGAACGCCGATGCCGGCCAGAAGTCGCTGGTCAAGGTGATCGACGCTGCGCCCGCGCAGATCCCCTCGCCCGCTTCGATCAAGCGCGCGCTCGACGTGCTCAAGGCGGCGAAGCGTCCCCTGATCATCCTCGGCAAGGGCGCGGCCTACGCGCAGGCCGACGAGGAGATCAAAACCTTCGTCGAGAAGAGCGGCATCCCCTTCCTGCCGATGAGCATGGCCAAGGGCCTCCTCTCCGATACGCATCCGCAATGCGCGGGTGCTGCACGCTCCACGGTGCTGAAAGAATCAGACGTCGTCATGCTGATCGGCGCCCGGCTGAACTGGCTGCTCTCGCACGGCAAGGGCAAGAACTGGGGCGAAGCGCCCAAGAAGTTCATCCAGGTCGACATCGAGCCGCGCGAGATGGACTCCAACGTCGAGATCGTCGCCCCCGTCGTCGGCGACATCGGCTCGGTCGTCTCCGCCTTCAACCAGGCGATGGCGTCAGGCTGGACCGCCCCGCCCGCCGAATGGACCAAGGCTATCTCGTCCAAGCGCGAAGAGAACGTCGCCAAGATGGCGCCGAAGCTCATGAACAACAAGTCGCCGATGGATTATCACGGCGCGCTCGGCGTGCTGAAGAACGTGATCAAGGAGCACCCCGAGGCGATCCTCGTCAACGAGGGCGCCAACACGCTCGACCTCGCCCGCGGCGTCATCGACATGTACCGGCCCCGCAAACGTCTCGACGTCGGCACCTGGGGCGTGATGGGCATCGGCATGGGCCAGGCGATCGCCGCCGCGCTGGAGACCGGCCACCCCGTGCTCGCGGTGGAAGGCGACAGCGCGTTCGGCTTCTCCGGCATGGAGGTCGAGACCATCTGCCGCTACAATCTTCCGATCTGCGTCGTCATCTTCAACAATGACGGCATCTATCGCGGCACCGACGTCAACGGCGCCAATTCCGATCCGGCGACGACGGTGTTCGTCAAGGGCGCGCGCTACGACAAGATGATGGAAGCCTTCGGCGGCGTCGGCGTCAACGCGACCTCGCCCGACGAGCTCAAGCGTGCCGTCAACGAAGCGATGACCTCCGGCAAGCCGACGCTCATCAACGCGGTGATCGATCCGGCCGCAGGCTCGGAGAGCGGCCGCATCGGCAACCTCAATCCGCAGAGCGTTCTGCAGAAGAAGAAGTAACTCCCCCTCAACCCTTTATTCCCTGCGGTTTGCGGGGGCAGACACAGAGTACGGAGCAACACGATGACCAAAGCGCTCAAGGGCGTTCGCATTCTCGACTTCACCCACGTTCAGTCAGGCCCGACCTGCACGCAGCTGCTGGCATGGTTCGGCGCCGACGTGATCAAGGTGGAACGTCCGGGCGTGGGTGACATCACCCGCGGCCAGCTGCAGGACATCCCGAACGTGGACAGTCTGTATTTCACCATGCTCAACCACAACAAGCGCTCGATCACGCTCGACACCAAGAACCCCAAGGGCAAGGAAGTCCTCACCGAGTTGATCAAGAAATGCGATGTGCTGGTCGAGAACTTCGGCCCCGGCGTGCTCGACCGCATGGGCTTCCCCTGGGAGAAGATCCAGGCGATCAACCCGAAGATGATCGTCGCCTCGATCAAGGGCTTTGGCCCGGGACCCTACGAAGACTGCAAGGTCTATGAGAACGTCGCGCAGTGCACCGGCGGCGCCGCCTCCACCACCGGCTTCCGCGACGGCCTGCCGCTCGTCACCGGCGCGCAGATCGGCGATT
>NZ_JALBGZ010000335.1:0-6779 GCF_023006515.1 Bradyrhizobium sp. PRIMUS42 | reverse complement strand
GGCCTGGTCAATCACCTTGCCCGGCATGGTCACGACGTTGTTGTCTTGGGCACCCCCCAACGCATTGCGGGCGGCGGTCCGATCGAACGGCGGCCGCTCGTTGCCGGTCCGCTGCCCGAGCACGCTGCGCAGCCGCAGAAAGATGAAGACCGCCAGCGCCAGGAAGATGATGGTGTAGATGTCCACGTCGTATTCGCTTTCTGGTCTTTGCTCTGGGTCTTCGCTTTGGGGTCGTCGCCGGGAAAATCAATCCGGCCAGTAGACCGTTCCATACGGGAACGGCAAGTCTACATCGCCATTTTAGGTCCGGGTCAGGTCCGTGGGATGTAGGCACGAAATCTTGCCCGGCCAATGGCGCCTTTTGGCACAGCGCCGAGTGTAGCGCGTTTTATGCTTAAGGGGAAACCCGATCCTGCCCGGAAATCGCGCATCTTCAATCGTTTAAGGCGCGAATTTGCGGAAAAGGCCGGGTGATCGTCACAGTTGCGGGCGCGGCCCGAATTCCCCTCCGGGACCGTTCGTCCTTGTGGAACGAGGCGGCCATATGTTAGCCAACCGCCGCGAAATTCAGCCCCAATCGGGTAAGGAGAGACTCTCATGACCAACGGTAACGGCACCCCTCCCGAGGCGGCCCAGGCTCCCCAGCTCAACGTGCTGGCGCAATATACCAAGGACCTTTCGTTCGAAAATCCGAACGCGCCGAGCTCGCTCCAGCAGCAGAGCCAGCCGCCCCAGATCAACATCCAGATCAATGTCAGCGCCAACAATCTCAGCGAACAGGAGTTCGAGGTGACGTTGTCGGTCGAGGGCAAGGCGGAGACGGCGGGCAAGATCATGTTCTCGTTCGAGCTCGCCTATGCCGGCGTGTTCCGCATCGCCAACGTGCCGAAGGAGAATCTGCATCCGCTGGTCATGATCGAGTGCCCGCGCCTGCTGTTCCCGTTCGCCCGCGAGATCATCGCGACCGCGGTGCGCGACGGCGGGTTCCCGCCCCTGATGCTGGATCCGGTCGACTTCGTCGGTCTCTATCGCCAGAACATGGAGCGGCAAATGGCCGCTCAGGGTGGCCAGACCGGCCAAGCCTAAGTAAGGCCTAACCAGCCGGAGGGGCAGCTGGAGCGACGAGATACTCGTTCCAGATCGCCTTGTCGCCGAGCGTCGCAATGAAGGCCCGGTGGGCCTCACGCTCGGCGTCCGACGTCCGCGGCGCAAGCGGCACCAAGCGCTGCCGCCGCGGCGCATCGCCCGCCGCATTGACGCGAATCTCCTGAGCGTCCGACGCCAGGAGCAGCTGCGACTGCCGCGCCCCGACCAGATCGACATAGACCTCTGCCAGCAGCTCGGCGTCCAGCAGCGCGCCGTGCTTGGTGCGGTGCGAATTGTCGATCGCATAGCGCGAGCAGAGATCGTCGAGCCGGTTGGACACGCCGGGATGCTTGCGACGCGCCAACAGCAGCGTATCGACCAGCCGTTCGCGCGGGATCGCCGCACGCTTGATGCGATCGAGCTCGGCATTGATGAAGCCGACGTCGAACGAAGCGTTGTGGATCACCAGCGGCGCATCGCCGATGAATTCCAGGAACTCGTCGACGACCTCGTGGAACAGCGGCTTCGTCGCCAGAAACTCGGCCGACAGCCCATGCACCGCAAACGCTTCCGCCGGCATGTCCCGTTCGGGATTGATGTAGACGTGAAAGCTCTGCCCCGTCGGCATGCGGTTGAAGATCTCGACGCAGCCGATTTCGACCAGGCGATCGCCGCGGAGCGGATCGAGGCCGGTGGTTTCGGTGTCGAGAACGATTTCGCGCATGTG
Organism: Bradyrhizobium sp. PRIMUS42; assembly: GCF_023006515.1. Taxonomy (NCBI): domain Bacteria; kingdom Pseudomonadati; phylum Pseudomonadota; class Alphaproteobacteria; order Hyphomicrobiales; family Nitrobacteraceae; genus Bradyrhizobium; species Bradyrhizobium sp. PRIMUS42. The sequence goes on along the minus strand of NZ_JALBGZ010000335.1, from coordinate 4,966 downwards.
TTGAGATCAGGGTCGTGGGAGCCGTGAGGCGGCGAATCAGGTTCGCCGGTGCGGCATCTTAACGACCTCGGCCAGGATGTGCTTGATTTGCGCGCGCACCGGCTCCAGTCCGTGTGACGTATCCACCACGAAATCGGCGCGCCGGCGCTTTTCGGCATCGGGCGTCTGCTTGGCGATGATGGCGTCGAGCTTTGCTTCGTCCATGGTGCCGCGCGCCAGCACCCGCTCACGCTGGAGTTCCGGCGAGGTCGAGACCACGACCACGGCATCCACCCGCTTCTCGCCGCCGGTTTCGAACAGCAGCGGGATATCGAGAACCACGACCGACGCGTTGGCCGCTTCCGCCTCGGCGAAGAATTTTTGCCGGGAGGCGCCGAGCATCGGATGGACGATCTGCTCGAGCTGCTTGATCGCGGCGGGATCGTGCACGACGCGCGCCGACAGCTTTGGCCGGTCGACCTTGCCGTTCACGGTGGTGCCGGGAAAGGCGGCCTCGATCGCGGGGGCGGCCTCGCCCTCATAGAGCTGATGCACGGCGGCATCGGCGTCGTAGACGGGTACACCGGCCTCCGCGAACAGTTTCGCGGTGGTGGATTTTCCCATCCCGATCGAGCCGGTCAGTCCCAGGATTCGCATCAACCTACAGCCATGTCGGTCATTTACACGGCAACTAGCCGTTCGCGTCGCAGGAACGCAAGCAGCGGCAGCAAAGGCAGGCCGAGAATGGTGAAATGGTCGCCTTCGATGCGCTCGAACAGATGGATGCCGAGCCCTTCGAGCTGATAGGCACCGACGCTGGTCGTGACGGCGTCGCCGGCGGCATCCAGATAGGCTGCAAGCTCGTCCTCGGTCATCTCTCGCATGGTCATGCGGGCGATCGAGACGTCTTCGAACACGATCTTGCCGTCATGCGCCATGGCCACCGCCGAATTCAGCTCGTGGCTGTTGCCGGCCAGATCACGCAATTGCGCCAGGGCCTGCGGACGGCCTGCGGGCTTGTTGAAGAGAACGTCGCCAAGAGCCAGGGTCTGATCGGCGCCGATCACATAGCTCCCGGGATAATGCGCCGAGACGGCTTTGGCTTTTTCGCGCGCCAGCAGCAAGCCAATCTCGCGCGGGTTCGAAAGCTTCGACGCAGCCTGAATACCGCGCTCGTCAATATCAGCCGTGATCACTTTGAATTCGAGACCGGCATTCGCCAGCAGCAGCTTCCGCGCGCCGCTTTGCGAGGCCAGGATCAACGGAGATTTGCCGAGCCACAGACCCATCGCGAAAACTATCCGGAAGGCCGGTTGCGTTGGCGATCGCTGTAGAGCTTCATGATCGCCGCCGCGGTTTCCTCGATCGAGCGACGCGTGACGTCCAGCAGCGGCCAATCATGCTTGGCGCTGAGCTTGCGCGCAAACGCGACCTCCTCGGTGACCGACTGCCTGTCAGTATAGGTGTCGTTGCCGGAGTCGGTCCCCATCGAGAGCAGGCGATTCTGACGGATCTGGATCAGGCGTTCCGGCGTCGCGTGCAGGCTGACCACGAGCGGCCGGGTCAGCGTCTCCAATTGCGAGGGCACCGGAATGCCCGGAACCAGCGGCACGTTGGCGGTGCGGATGCCGCGATTGGCGAGATAAATCGACGTCGGCGTTTTCGAGGTGCGGGACACGCCGACCAGGACGACATCGGCATCGTCGAGGCCTTCGACGTGCTGGCCGTCGTCGTGGATCATCGTGTAATTCAGCGCGTCGATGCGCTTGAAATATTCCGCGTTGAGGACGTGCTGAGCGCCGACGCGGCCGGTGGTCGCAGCCCCGAGATAGGCTTCGAACAGCTGCATCACCGGGCCGATGATCGACAGGCTCGGAACGTTGATCCCCTTGCACTTGTCCTCGAGCCTGGAGACCAGATCCTTCTCGAGCAGCGTGAACAGCACGATCCCCGGGGCTTCCTCGATCTCGTCGAGCACCCGATCGAGCTGCTTCTGGCTGCGCACCAGCGGATAGACGTGCTCGACCGGCGTCACGTTGGCGTATTGGGCCGCGACCGCCCGCGCCACGGTGATCAGCGTCTCACCGGTGGAGTCCGAGACGAGGTGCAGATGGAAATAATTGTTCGAGGTTGGCACAAAAACTCTTTGTATGAAGGCGGTGTGGTTTGTGGATTTCTGTGGAGCTTAACCCCTCGGAAAGGGTTGCGCGACACCAGGGGCGGGACAAGTGCCAATTTTCTTCACACCGCTGCCCATCTGAACAAGTTCGCGGGCCTGCCGGGATGGAAACGGGATTGCGCGGACAACTCTCTTGATAAGCCGCCGACAGAAAGGCGCAAGCCTTTGAAGCTGGCCGACTTATCGCAAGGCGCCAGGGGCCATCGGGATATGTTGATGGGTGTGAACAAGCGCACGTGAACCCGCGGACGGAATTGCATGAGTCCAATCCACGGTCACATAGACTCAAACCTTAAGAATCTAAGATTCTAGATTTGAGGAAGGCGCTTCAGACGGATATGTGTGCACGGTGAGACCTTAACGAGTTCTTACTATCCCCAGATCCTTTCGCTGGGCAGCAAGCCGGGCCGCGAAAATGTTCGAAGACGTCTATCTCTGGATCAAGGCGCTGCATGTGATCGCCGTCATCTCCTGGATGGCGGGCATGCTCTATCTGCCGCGGCTGTTCGTCTATCATTCCGAGGCCGAGATCGGCTCGAAGCAGTCGGAAACGTTCAAGGTGATGGAACGCCGGCTGCTCAAGGCCATCATCAATCCGGCGATGATCGTCACTTGGATCGCCGGGCTCTTTCTCGCCTGGTCAGGCCATTGGTTCTCGTTTGGCTGGCTGCACGTAAAACTGGCACTGGTCTTGGTGCTCTCCGCGGTCCACGGCTTTTTTTCCCGCTGGCTGAAGGATTTCGCCGCCGACAGGCGTCCGCGGTCCCAGAAATTCTATCGGATTATCAATGAGGTGCCGACCGTCCTGATGATTTTGATCGTCATCATGGTGATCGTGAAGCCGTTCTAGGCAGGGTGCGTGACGATTAGCTCAGCGCTTCGGCTTGCGGAACAGGGAGCGATTTTCTATATTGGCGATATCCCACCCAACGCAGGCGGATGTGGTTTTGTCTGAGCTTTCCAGAGGCCGGACACTGCATCAGGTTTGAAGCCTTACCGGCACCCACCTTGCCAGACCTGCGGACCTTATCTTCTCGCGTCCGCATTTCAGAGCCTCCTCGCACCCCTCCCAAGGTTACCCCACAGGACCACCCCAATGCGGGAAATTAAACTCGAAGACCTCAAGTCCAAAACGCCGGCCGAACTCGTCTCGTTTGCGGAGGAGAATGGGGTTGAGAACGCCAGCACGATGCGAAAGCAGGAGCTGCTGTTTGCCATCCTCAAGCAGCTTGCACTCGCCGAGACCGACATTGTCGGCCAGGGCGTCGTCGAAGTGCTCTCCGACGGCTTCGGCTTCCTCCGCTCGCCCGATGCGAATTATCTGCCCGGCCCTGATGACATCTACGTCTCGCCGTCGCAGATCCGCCGTTTCGGCCTGCGCACCGGCGACACCATCGAAGGCCACATCCGCAGCCCGAAAGAGGGCGAGCGCTATTTCGCGCTGCTGAAGGTCAATACGCTCAATTTCGAGGACCCGGAAAAGGCCAAGCACAAGGTCAATTTCGACAACCTCACGCCGCTGTTTCCGAATCAGCGTTTCCGCATGGAAATCGACGATCCGACGCGGAAAGACCTTTCTGCACGCGTGATCGACATCGTCGCTCCCATCGGCAAGGGTCAGCGCGCATTGATCGTGGCGCCGCCGCGCACGGGTAAGACCGTGCTGATGCAGAACATCGCGCACTCGATCACGCACAATCACCCCGAGTGCTATCTGATCGTGCTTCTGATCGACGAACGTCCGGAAGAAGTCACGGACATGCAGCGCTCGGTGAAGGGCGAGGTCGTGTCGTCGACCTTCGACGAGCCGGCGGTGCGTCACGTCCAGGTCGCCGAGATGGTGATCGAAAAAGCAAAGCGCCTGGTCGAACATGGCCGCGATGTCGTGATCCTGCTCGATTCGATCACGCGTCTCGGCCGCGCCTACAACACCGTGGTGCCGTCATCCGGCAAGGTGCTGACCGGCGGTGTCGACGCCAACGCGCTGCAGCGCCCGAAGCGCTTCTTCGGTGCCGCCCGCAACATCGAGGAGGGCGGCTCGCTGACCATCATCGCGACCGCGCTGGTCGATACCGGCAGCCGCATGGACGAAGTCATCTTCGAAGAGTTCAAGGGCACCGGTAACTCGGAACTGATCCTGGACCGCAAGGTCTCGGACAAGCGTACGTTCCCGGCGATCGACATCTCGCGCTCCGGCACCCGCAAGGAAGAGCTCATCACCGACCCGCAGGTGCTCAAGAAGATGTACGTGCTCCGCCGTATCCTCAATCCGATGGGGACGATGGACGCGATCGACTTCCTGCTCGACAAGCTGCGTTCGACCAAGAGCAATTCCGAGTTCTTCGACTCCATGAACACCTGAGTGCAGTGCAGCATAGGTTGCAGAAGTTTAGAGGGCGCCTTCGGGCGCCCTTTTTGTTGTGCGGGTTTGTTGCAGAGAATGTGCAGCATGGAAGCCAGCGCGATGTTGGAAGGCCTCTTACCTAAGCTGTTGATTTATAATAATAATCATAGAGGGCTCGATGCCCTTGTGGGTCGAGGCTGGGAAAAGCGCAGCAAAATGCTGAAGTGATATTGCGTTGCAATATGCTCGTTTGCTGCAGCATACAGCGCAGCAAGCGGTGCTTTCTTGTCATCCGGAAGGGACATTTGCCTTTTCGCCGGTAGCCGGACAAATAGGCCATGCATCCGCGAGACCAGACCATCTTTGCATTGTCGTCCGGCCGGGCGCCGAGCGCGATCGCCGTGGTCCGCGTGTCGGGATCTCAGGCCGGCCAGGTGCTGACGACCCTGGCGGGCAAGTTGCCG
>NZ_JALBGZ010000334.1:0-6806 GCF_023006515.1 Bradyrhizobium sp. PRIMUS42 | reverse complement strand
AAAGCCGCGGCCGCCAGCTGCAGCGCCAGAGGCCGGGACGTAAAGCTCACACCGAGCCCGAAAACAAAAAGGCCGGCTTTGCAGCCGGCCTTTTCGATTTCATTTAGCCCAGATCAAGCCTTGACCAGCGGACCCTTGGAGGTCGGCCCCTTGGAGCCGCCGGGGCCACCCGGCTTGGGCTTGCCCGGCGGACGCTTGCGGGCGCCCGGCAGCTTCTCCTGCTTCGGAGTAACCGGCCCCTCGACGAACTCGAAGCCGATCTTGTCCTTGGTCTCGTCGGCCTCGTCCTTGACCAGAACGACGCGGACATGGCCGCCGCCCTTGAGCTTGCCGAACAGCACCTCGTCAGCCAACGGCTTCTTGATGTGCTCCTGGATCACGCGGGCCATGGGACGCGCGCCCATCTGCTCGTCGTAGCCATGCTGGACCAGCCAAGCCTTGGCCGGCTCGGACAGCTCGATGGTGACGTCGCGATCGCCGAGCTGCGCCTCGAGCTGCAGCACGAACTTCTCCACGACCGTGCCGATCACCTCGACGCTGAGATGGCCGAACGAGACGACGGCATCGAGGCGGTTGCGGAATTCCGGCGCGAACTGCCGGTTGATCGCTTCGTGGTCGTCACCTTCCCGCTTGGAGCGCGTGAAGCCGAACGCCTGCTTGGCGAGATCGGATGCACCCGCGTTCGTGGTCATGATCAGGATCACGTTGCGGAAATTGACCTGCTTGCCGTTGTGGTCGGTGAGCCGGCCGTGATCCATGATCTGGAGCAGCACGTTGTAGAGGTCGGGATGCGCCTTCTCGATTTCGTCGAGCAGCACCACGCAGTGCGGATGCTGGTCGACGCCGTCGGTGAGCAGGCCGCCCTGGTCGAAGCCGACATAGCCGGGAGGCGCGCCGATCAGGCGCGATACGGTATGCCGCTCCATGTATTCGGACATGTCGAAGCGCAGCAGCTCGACGCCGAGGCTTGCCGCAAGCTGCTTTGCGACCTCGGTCTTGCCGACGCCGGTCGGGCCCGAGAACAGGTAGCAGCCGATCGGCTTCTCCGGCTCGCGCAGGCCGGCACGCGCCAGCTTGATCGAGGCGGCGAGCGATTCGATCGCCTTGTCCTGGCCGAACACGGTGCGCTTCAGCGTCTGCTCGAGATGCTTGAGCACCTCGGCATCGTCCTTCGACACGCTCTTCGGCGGGATCCGCGCCATCGAGGCGATCGTGGTCTCGATCTCCTTGATGCCGATGGTCTTCTTGCGCTTGTTCTCGGCGACCAGCATCTGCGCCGCACCGGATTCGTCGATCACGTCGATCGCCTTGTCCGGCAGCTTGCGGTCGTGGATGTAGCGCGAGGACAGCTGAACCGCGGCCTCGATCGCCTCATTGGTGTACTTCAGACGGTGGTAGTCCTCGAAGTACGGCTTGAGGCCCTTGAGGATCGCGATGGCGTCCTCGACCGTCGGCTCGTTGATGTCGATCTTCTGGAAGCGCCGCACCAGCGCGCGGTCCTTCTCGAAATGCTGGCGGTATTCCTTGTAGGTGGTCGAGCCCATGCAGCGGATGGTGCCCGAGGCAAGCGCGGGCTTGAGCAGGTTCGAGGCATCCATCGCCCCGCCCGACGTCGCGCCCGCACCGATCACGGTGTGGATTTCGTCGATGAACAGGATGGCATTGGGATGCGCTTCGAGCTCCTTCAGCACCTGCTTCAGGCGCTCTTCGAAGTCGCCGCGATAGCGCGTGCCCGCGAGCAGCGTGCCCATGTCGAGCGAGAACACCGTGGCGGCCGCCAGAACCTCCGGCACTTCGCTGTCGACAATGCGCTTGGCGAGGCCCTCCGCGATCGCGGTCTTGCCGACGCCGGCTTCGCCGACGAACAACGGATTGTTCTTCTGCCGGCGGCACAGCACCTGGATCGCACGGTTGATTTCGGAATTGCGTCCGATCACCGGATCGATCTTGCCGTCGCGCGCCTTCTTGTTGAGGTTGACGCAATAGGTCTCGAGCGCCTCGCCCTTCTTCTTGGCGTCCTCGTTGCCCTTGGCCTCGGTCTCCTCGTCGACGCCGCGCACCGGCCGCGCCTCGGAGACGCCCGGCCGCTTGGCGATGCCATGGCTGATGTAGTTGACCGCGTCATACCGCGTCATGTCCTGCTCCTGCAGGAAGTACGCGGCGTGGCTCTCGCGCTCGGCGAAGATCGCGATCAGCACGTTGGCACCGGTCACCTCTTCACGACCGGAGGATTGCACGTGGATCACCGCGCGCTGGATCACGCGCTGGAAGCCGGCGGTCGGCTTGGCGTCGTCGGCGCCATCCGTCACCAGGTTCTCGAATTCGGTCTCAAGATAATTAACCAGGCTCGTGCGGAGCTTGTCGAGATCGACGCTACAGGCGCGCATGACGGCGGCTGCATCGGAGTCGTCGATCAAGGAGAGCAAGAGATGCTCGAGCGTCGCGTATTGGTGATGACGCTCGTTTGCGATCGCCAGTGCACGATGCAGGGATTGTTCAAGGCTTTGGGAAAAAGTCGGCATTCGCGTCCTCTATGGCCCCCACCATCATGATCGCCATCGCCCGGTCAGGCAACAACAACCTTTGTCACATATAGTTATACAAGATCGCGGCGAAAGACCGGTTCCGCGACTCGGGCGGCGACACACCGCGACATTTGCGATGCAAAACCCGTTCCGATTTGGGCAGAACTACCCAATTGGGCAGGTTGACGCTGGCGCCGATGCCCGCCGGATCATGCAGCGGCTCGTGCTGACATCACACACCACGCGAACAGAACCACTCTAAAGAACCCGGACGCGCGATTACTTCTTTTCCATCACGCATTGCAGCGGGTGCTGGTGCTTGCGGGCGAAATCCATCACCTGCGTCACCTTGGTCTCGGCGATCTCGTAGGTGAACACGCCGCACTCCCCGATGCCATGATGATGGACGTGCAGCATGATCTTGGTCGCGGCCTCGATGTCCTTGTTGAAGAACTTCTCCAGCACGTGGACGACGAATTCCATCGGCGTGTAATCGTCGTTCAGGATCAGCACCCGGTAGAGGTTCGGCCGTTTGGTCTTGGGTTTGACCTTGGTGATGACCGAAGTGTTCGGACCCGAGGGATTACCCGAACGGTTCTCGTCATTGCTCAAGCGAGGAGCGTAGGGAGCGGCTGGCGCGGACAGGTCGAGTCTTGAAGTCAATTGCGGCATGGCTCAGGCGTTCAAATTTCCCCATGGAAGCGAATGGCGGTCACCGCGCGACCCCGCCCGTCGGAGCCTGGCGCAGGCGCGCCGCCTTGTTGGACCGCCGCTCCCGACAAATCCGGTCCAAGCCGGATCGTTCGCCAGCAATATGGGCCTGCCCCCGGCTCGCCGCAAGCGCGCAAAAATCCGGCCAATGCGGTTGCGGCAGTCCCGATTCCCATCCGGGCGATCCAGCAAAGGTTAATCAACCCGGACCGATTTGACAAAAATTTCCGCGGCGCCCGTTAGAACATTTTGACCAGGAACCCGGTCATTTAACACGATTGCGACGTTTCGCCCGGGCTCCCCCGGACTTCTACGGTGCAATTTACCAAGCATTCAATGGCGTGGCGCGAAATCGGGCAAAACACGGATTTCGGGGATCGTCATGTTTCGCTCGCCGCTTGTCAGCCTGATCGGTCGACAGCTCGCCCGCTTCGCGGCAGCCGAACAAGGCAATATCGCCATGATCTTCGCCATCGCGCTGGTCCCGGTCCTGAGCTTGGTCGGTGCCGCGGTGGACTATAGCCGCGCTGTTCAGGCCCGTACTTCCATGCAGGCGGCCCTCGACTCCGCCGCCCTGATGCTCTCCAAGGATCTGTCGTCCGGGACCATCACCACGTCGCAAATCAGCACGAAGGCGCAAGCCTATTTCAACGCGCTGTTTACCGGCACCGCCACCCTGCCATCGGTCAGCGTCGCCGCCACCTATACCGCGAGCACCAGCATGGGCTCCACGATCCAGCTCACCGGAACTGGCACCTACACGACCAGCTTCATGAAGATCGCCGGCTTTCCGACGCTCGGCATCGGCACCACGTCCACCAGCGCTTGGGGCAACGTCCGCATGCGCGTGGCCCTGGTGCTCGACAACACCGGCTCCATGGCCCAGGACGGCAAGATGCCGGCGATGCAGACCGCCGCGAAGAACCTCGTCGACCAGCTCAGCACGCTCGCGAAGGCCGATGGCGACGTCTACATCTCGATCGTTCCGTTCGCCAAGGACGTCAACGTCGGCGCCAGCAACTACAACAAGGACTGGATCGATTTCAGCGAATGGGATGCCGCCAATGGCAGCTGGACTTGCAGCGCAGGCAACAACTGGAACTGCAACAATTGGAAGTGGACGCCGGCCAACCACAACACCTGGACCGGCTGCGTGGTCGATCGCGACCAGGACTACGACACCAAGAACACCATGCCGACGAGCGGCAATGTGGGGACGCTCTTCCCGGCCGAGCAATATTCCTACTGCAACTCCGGCAGCTCGTCCTATCTGCAACCGATCATGCCGCTGAGCTACGATTGGAGCGCGCTCAAGAACCGCATCGATGCCATGAAGCCGACCGGCAATACCAACCAGGGCATCGGCCTGGCCTGGGGCTGGATGACGTTGTCGACCGGCAATCCCATGAACGCGCCGGCCAAGGATGCGAACTACACCTACAAGGACGCGATCGTTCTGCTCTCCGACGGTCTGAACACGCAGAACCGCTGGTACAGCAATGCTTCGCAGATCGACACGCGACAGAAAAAGCTGTGCGACAACGCCAAGGCCGAGAACATCACCATTTACACGGTGCAGGTGAACACCGGCAGCGATCCGACCTCGAGCGTGCTGCAATATTGCGCCAGCAGCGCCGACAAGTTCTATCTGGTCACGTCGGCCAGCCAGACCGTCTCCGTGTTCAAGGACATCGGCACCTCGCTGTCGAGGCTGCGCGTGGCACGCTGACGGACCGACCGTATGCAAAAAAAGCCCGGCTGGTTCAGCCGGGCTTTTCGATTCCAGGATGTCCTGAAAAAGTTACTGGGCGGCCGGGGTGAACTTCGACACGATGGTCTCGACCGGCTTGAACGCCTGCTTGGCGAGGTCGCCGTAGAGGCCGGCGATCTTCTGCGATTCCGCAACGAAGGTCTCGTAGGCGGAACGGGCGAAATCGGTCTGCGCTTCCATGGCCTTGTCCAGCGACTTCACGCCGGAAAGCTTCTCGACGAAGGACTTGGTGTCTTCGAACGACTTCTTCGTATAGTCGCCATAGGCGCTGGCGATCGCCTGGAGGCCGTGCTGCACCGAGGTCGCGGAAGCGACGTACTGCTCGAAGTGCTCTTTCCCGTAGTTCTGAAAGTCTTCAACCTTGAACATTTCGGAATCCTTTTCCCTGGCTCTCGTCGGGAAGCCCCGGCTCCCTGACTCTGCCCACAATTAGTGCAACGCACAAAAAAGTCAAGAATTTTGTGCGACGCACAAAATTGAATGCAAATCGCGGAGATTCCCGGGGTTTCCCGCAATAGTTCCTTAAGCTTTTGGAAACCCCGGCCCCCTACCCTGATTTCCTGGACGTGTTCAACTTCCGCAAGCGGTCGAAAGCCGTTTGAGAACATCACCTTAGCCAGAATAGCGGCTCAGGCCAAACGTCCTCCGCGGCGAACACCAGCGGAGGGACAGCCTGAGCAGGTAATGATCCCGGGTCCATTGGGCACAATTTCGCCTCACGAGCCGGTGATCAAGTCAGAAACGGGGACGGGGTTCCATGCTTCGTAAAAACTTGTCTTCCTCGCGCTTGGCGCGGGTTGGCGTTTTCGGGCTTCTTACGGTCACCACCGCGGTCATCTTCACCACCGATGCCGCCGAGGCGCGGCGCCATCGCCGCCACTACGCGCACCACCGGGTGCAGCGCGATGTGTCCGAGAGCTCCAGCCCGAAATTCGCGTCCATCATCGTCGACGGCAATTCCGGCGCGGTGCTGCAGGCAACGAGCCCCGACGGGATCCGCCACCCCGCCTCGCTGACCAAGATCATGACGCTCTACCTGCTGTTCGAGCGCCTTGAGTCCGGGAAGATGAAACTCGACACCGAGATGCCGGTGTCCAAGCATGCCGCGGATCAGGATCCGACCAAGCTGAACCTGCGTGCCGGCCAGACCATCCGTGTCGAGGATGCCATCAAGGGTCTCGTCACCCGCTCCGCCAACGACGCCGCGGTGGTCATCGCGGAAGCAATCGCCGGCGACGAGGACGACTTCGCCCAGATGATGACGCGCAAGGCCCGCGCGCTCGGCATGTCCAAGACGGTGTACCGCAACGCCAACGGCCTTCCCAACGACGAGCAGGTCACGACCGCACGCGACCAGGCCACGCTCGGGCGCGCCATCCAGGAGCGCTTCCCGCGCTACTATCGTTATTTCGCGACCTCCACGTTCAACTGGCGTGGACAGTCGATCCGCAATCACAATCACCTGCTCGGCAGCGTCGAGGGCGTGGACGGCATCAAGACCGGCTATACCCGCGCCTCCGGCTTCAACCTCGTCAGCTCGATGCGCCGCGGCAACCGCCACCTGATCGGCGTCGTGCTCGGCGGCCGCAGCGGCGGCTCGCGCGATGCCATCATGCGCAACCTGCTCGCCGAGAATCTCGAGAAGGGTGCGACCGCCCACACCGTTGTCGCGGTCAGCGAGCGTAGCGGCGCTGATGCCAATGTCGAGGTCGCCGACGCATCGGATACTCCGGTACGCCCCGCTGCGCCGGTTCAGGCCGCAGCCGCTCCTGCTCCCGAAGCCGCCCCGTCGCGTCTGG